>JANLQC010000023.1:0-20456 GCA_031367575.1 Betaproteobacteria bacterium
ATCCACCACCGCGCCGATAAACCGGCAGATCGGCCAGCCGGATCGCCTCTGACAGGCCGGTGATTCGATCACTGATCGACCAGCCTCGCCATGCAAGCAACGAGCCGGCTGGATCATTGCGACCGAAGGCGGCGACGGTAAAGCCATAGTCATGCGACGAACCGATCGAATTGCCCTTTCGGCCAACGCTGAATTCGACCCCCTGCGTCCGAAATTCTTCGCCGATCCAGCTATTGATGGCGGAGCTGGAAATGGTGCGTATCGGTGTCCAGCCGATGCTGTCGTAATCGATCTCTAGATTGCCGGCGGGAAAGAACGCCCCAACTTTTACGCGCGTTTTCCAGGGGCTGCCTGGCACCGGATTCCAGCCCAGCCAGGCTTCGTTGATATCCAGCAAGCCAGCACGATCATCGCTGGCACTTGCGATTACGGTTGCGCTCACGCTATCGAGCAGGTCGCCATCGATGCGCAGAAACGCGTGCCCCAGCCGAACACGTCCCGAGTTGCGATCAAACCGCGTCTTGTCCAGACCGTCGCGCGTCCAACTGCGATCGGCGTCGGTCGCAACGACACGCAAGTCGATCAGCCCACGGACGTCGGTGGCATGCAGATTTCCCCCTGAGGCAAGGAGCGCGCAGAACAAGACGCGAACCACACCGGCAGTGCAGCGATTTCTCATCTTGCATTTGTCGAAAAAACGCCAGGCGCGATCACTACGGCTATACGGCTATGCGGCGCTACGGCAATACGGCAATAGGGCACCAAGGCGCTACGGTGCCGCAACTGCCGCGGCGATGCCGTTCAACGCCTTGGAAATATTGCCCACCGCCGGCTCGCAGGTCGTGCCGTGCCGCTTTGCCAGCCATGCCGGGTCGTTATAGCCGACCATGACGTTTCCCTCCGCCGTTTGCCATATCAACATCTTGAGCGGAAGGTCGATGCCGATGGATTGCGCGCATTCCATCAGTGGCGTGCCGCCCATCGGGTTGCCGAATATGAAAACCTCGGTGGGGCGCAACATCTTGTCGATTTTTTTGGCACCGGCGGCATGATCGATGCGCGCGAACAGGTTCAGCTTGCGGGTTTCGATCACCGCGACCAGACGGGTTGCCGTATCGGCGGCACTGTGAGCACTCTTCATTTCGATCATTCCATCGGCTGCCTGCGCCGACAACGAAAACAGCAGGGACAACAAGGCAATCATTGACTTCTGCATGAACGTGCTCCTCAGTTGATAAATGATCGGATTGACTTCCGGCCAGTGCGACATTTTCTGCCGCACAACCTGGCTACGCGGTGTGTCGTTGCCAATGTCAATGGTTGACAGGTCTATTGTCCCGTCTGAACTTGTTGCAGCCACTGTTTCAGCGAGCAGCCGAGACGCCCGACTACGATGCGCGAGCGATCCAGCGGGATGTTCAACAAATCGGGCAACGTGTTCAAGAACGGGTTCCCGGGTGTCGTGCCAACGCGAACCGTCGCACATACCACTTCGGCAGACTGGTTGCCTTGTCGGAAAGGTGATCCATGAGACCAATGGTGATCTTTTCGAGACGAATCAGGCGTTATCGTATCACTTGCTGCGCCATCATTCGGTTGGTACCGCCCAAATCATCAGGCACCCCATGCTGCTGCCAGGAAAACACCTGCCCGAAACGGTCATTCCAACCCTTGCCCACGCTGCGCGTCCATCGTGTAAGGTCGAGGGGGACACAACGTCTAACCAGCAGCACCGACCTTTTGAGGAAGTTGTGAACGATATTCTCACCCTGCAAGATATTGCCGCGTGGCAGCCTGCCGCCGTTGGCGAGAGTGGCAATCCGCTGAACCGTGCGCGCGAGCGGATGATACGCACCCGCCAGTGGGCGCCGTGGCAGGCACTCGGTCGTCGCATGGCCATCGGCTGCGTCGCGCTGGAGATTACCCAGCGCTGCAATCTCGACTGCACTTATTGCTACTTGTCGGAAAATTCCGAAGCGCTCAGGGACATCCCGCTGGAAGAGGTGTTTCGCCGCATCGATCTGATCGTCGCGCATTACGGACCAGATACGGATGTTCAAGTCACCGGCGGTGAGCCGACGCTGCGCAATCGCGATGAATTGATCGTCATCGTCGAGCGGCTGGTTGCAAAGGGCCTGCGTCCCTCGCTGTTCACCAACGGCATCAAGGTCACGCGCGCACTGCTGGAGGATCTCAGCCGCGCCGGGCTGGTCGATGTCGCATTCCATGTCGATCTGACGCAGGAACGTGCCGGCTTCGATAGCGAACAGAGTCTGAATGCGATCCGGCTGCAATACATGGCGCTCGCTCATGGGTTGCCGATGGCGGTGATGTTCAACACCACACTGTTCCCGCGCAATATCGCCGAATTGCCGATGCTGGCCGCGTTCTTCGCCAGCCAGCACACGCAGGTTCGCCTGGCATCGTTTCAGATCGGCGCGGACACCGGTCGTGGCGTGGACCGGCCCGGTGATGCCATCGACATCGCGCGGGTCACGTCCGGCATCCGGTCCGGCATCGGCGGCGCACTGACGTTCGATGCGTTGAGCGCGGGTCATCGGGACTGCAATCGCTATGCCTTCGGCCTGGTGGCGAACGGCAAAGTAATCGACCTGTGCGCAGATCAGGATTTCGTCACGCGCGTTTACGCCGCCATCGCCGATGTGCAATTTGATCGCCGCAGCAAGCTGGCCCCGGCGGTTGCGTTCGCCAGAGCCGTTCTATCCACGCCGGGCTTGCGGATGGGTGCCATTTCGCGCACACTGAAATTGGCATGGCAGCACAAGGCGGACCTTGTCGCGTCACGCGGAAAAGTCGGAAAAATTTCTTTCTTCATCCATTGCTTCATGGACGCTTGCTCGCTTGATCGGGAACGTTGCGATGCCTGCAGTTTCATGGTGATGACCCCGGAAGGGCCGATCTCGATGTGCGTGCATAACGCCAAGCGCGACGATTATCTGTTGCAACCGGCAGCCATCAAAACCGGTCAGGTGATGCGCTTCTGGAATCCGCTCTCCGGTGCCGTGACCGCCGATTCTCCCGGGCGGGCGGTGGTGGCATTGTCCCGCAAGAACGCACGTGGTCGCGCACGGATTCGTGTTGAGGCCACCGCACACGCGGCCACGGCACCTGCGGCCGAAGGCGTGCTGGCGTGAAGCATCTGCTGATGGCGGCGATGTTTGCTCTCGCGGCGGGCTGTGCCACGGTCTCAGGCCCGACCGGACGTGTGGCGGCGACCGAATCCCTACCGTATGACGCTTGGGCGGCGGTATTGGAAGAGTTCGTCGATGAACGGGGGCGAGTTGATTTTCGCGGACTGGCGGCGAAACGAACG
Organism: Betaproteobacteria bacterium; assembly: GCA_031367575.1. Lineage (GTDB taxonomy): Bacteria > Pseudomonadota > Gammaproteobacteria > Burkholderiales > Usitatibacteraceae > UKL13-2. Next base: position 3,335 of record JANLQC010000023.1, read on the forward strand.
GAACTGGATCGCTTTGTCGCCTGGGTATATGCACGCTCGCCGGAGAGTGACCCAGCCCTGTTTCGCGATAGAAGCGCGGTACTGGCGTTTCACTTGAATGCGTACAACGCGCTATCGATGTACCACGTCATCGAGAGCGGCTTCCCGCAAAGTTTCGATGGATTCGCCAAAGTCCATTTCTTTTATCTGACTCGATTGCAGGTGGGGCGTCGCGCAATGTCGCTTTATGACTACGAAAACAAGGTCATTCGCTTGTTGGGCGAGCCGCGCATTCACTTTGCACTCAACTGCATGTCGGTCGGCTGTCCGGTGCTGCCCCGCGTACCGTTCGGTGCGGAAACGCTGGAGAACGATCTTCAGCGCGAGACGGTGAAGTTCATGAACGACGTAAAACATGTTCGACTCGATGAATCGGCGCGAACGGTCTGGCTGTCGGAAATCTTCAATTTTTTTCCGGAAGACTTTCTGTCCCACTCGCCGTCGCTTCCGGCCTACGTAAATCGCTACCGAACAATTAAGGTGCCGGAGGACTACGCCGTGCGCTTCATACCTTATGACTGGACGGTCAACGCACAACCGCCGGCGACAGCGCGGCGCTAGTTGATCGACACTAAGGTGGATGCTCGCTGTTTCCGAGTTGATTGATTCAACAACGCGATACGCAAAGTGCCACGACGTTGCCGGAAACGCGTATTCTGCGCACCTCCCTTCTTATCGACATTCCCATGCCCGAATCCCGAGTCGCACTCGATTTCCATCGCTTGCCAATCGCTGAAATGCGCACTCGCGCCATCGCATTCCAAACTGAAGTAAATCGCCGCCGAACCGTTCGCGATTTCTCCGCCGAACCGGTTCCGCGTGACATCGTCGAGCACTGCATTGCGGCGGCAGGCTGTGCGCCGAGCGGGGCAAATCAGCAGCCTTGGCGGTTTGTGGCGATCAGCGATAGCGGGATCAAGAAAGCGATTCGCGCCGCAGCTGAAATCGAGGAGCGGGAATTCTACGAACGCCGCGTCACCGGGGCATGGCGAGATGCATTGGTGCCACTGGGCACCGACGCGAACAAACCGTTCCTGGAGACCGCACCTTGGTTAATCGCGGTATTTTACGAGGCGTATGGTCTGCACACCGACGGCACCCGGGAAAAACGCTACTACCCGATGGATTCGGTTGGCATTGCCACCGGTTTCCTGATTGCGGCCTTGCACCTCGCCGGGCTCGCGACCCTCACGCATACTCCCAGTCCGATGGCATTCCTTAATGACATTCTGCAGCGTGGCGACAACGAGCGGCCCTTTGTATTGCTGGTCATCGGCTACCCTGCGGAAGGTGCCACTGTGCCCGCCATTGCGCGCAAGCCGCTTGACGAAATTTCGGCCTTTATCGAGTCGTGACGCGTACCCCGATCGGGTTGCCGCATACCGGGCAACCCGCTGCCAATCCGGCGGATTTCCTGCCGGCAAAAAAACTGCATGTTGCGAGTTTTTCCCAAATCGTGACATCGTTCAGGCAATCGCCCGATAGGCCGGCAATGTCAAAAATTCCTCGTAGTTGTCGTCCATGATCAGCGACTCAAACATCGCCGCACCTTCGACATATTTGCCCGCCGCATACGCGGCATCACCCACGATGGCGGGCGTCAATTTCAATTCTTCTTTGGTCAATGCCGACACCATTTCTTTGGTCACTTTGCGGCCATCGACCAGCACGCCTTTCGGCGAGCGAATCCATTGCCACACCTGCGAGCGCGAAATTTCGGCGGTCGCCGCGTCTTCCATCAGGTTGAAAATCGGCACGCAGCCATTGCCGGTGAGCCACGAGCCGACGTATTGAATGCCGACCTGAATATTGTTGCGCACGCCGGCTTCGGTGATCGGCGCTTCGGGTTGAAAATTCAATAAATCCTTTGCCGTGAAATTGACATCGTCGCGCTGGCGGTGAATCTGGTTCGGTGTCTTCATGTGTTCATCGAACACCGCTTTGGCAATGCTCACCAATCCCGGGTGCGCGATCCAGGTGCCGTCGCAGCCGTCGGTGACTTCACGCAATTTGTCGAGGCGCACTTTTTCCATCGCGGCCGCATTGGCGGCTTCGTCGTTCTTGATGGGAATTTGCGCCGCCATGCCGCCCATCGCAAACGCGTTGCGCTGGTGGCAGGTCTTCACCAGCGACAATGCGTAGGCGCGCAGAAATGGTGCCATCATCGTTACCTGACTGCGATCCGCGAGACAAAAATCCTTGTTCAAGCGGAATTTCTTGATCGCGGAGAAAATGTAATCCCAACGCCCGATGTTGAGGCCGGCGCTGTGTTCGCGCATCTCATACAGAATTTCGTCCATTTCAAACGCGGCGACGATGGTTTCGATCAGCACCGTGGCCTTGATCGAGCCTTGCGGCACCGCGAGTTCGTTTTGCGCCGTGACAAAAATATCGTTCCAGAGGCGCGCTTCAAGGTGTGATTCGATTTTCGGCAAGTACAAATACACGCCGCTGCCACGCGCGAGCAGCGTTTTGACGTTGTGAAAAAAATACAGCGCGAAATCAAACAACGCACCAGAGACAGGCTTGCCATCGAGCGTGACGTGCTTCTCATCCAGATGCCAGCCGCGCGGACGCGGAAACAGCACGCCGGGTTTGTTGTTGAGCTGGTATTGCTTGCCGCTTTGCTCGAGCGTAATGGTTCGCAAATTGGCATCGCGAAGATTGATCTGGCCTTCGATCATGTTGGCCCAGGTCGGGCAATTGGCATCTTCAAAATCCGCCATGAAGGTATTGGCGCCGCAATTCAACGCATTGATGACCATCTTGCGATCCGTCGGGCCGGTGATTTCCACGCGCCGATCCTGAATATCGGCGGGGCACGCGGCCACCACCCATTTTGCGTCGCGGATGTGTTTGGTCTCAGTGAGAAAATCCGGCAATTCACCCGCGTCAAATTTTTTCTGGCGTGCGGCGCGCGCGTTCAACAAGGATTGGCGGGTCGGTTCAAACTTGCGTGCCAGCCGGGCAAAAAAAACCAATGCATCAGCCGTGAGTATTTGCGCGTATGGTGGAGTGATGTCCGCGTTGATGGCGAGGCCGGCGGGAAGAGTAAGCACTGTTGACATGGGGATTCCTTGGTACCGTGATGGCGCGATCAGACATGGATCGAAACGCGGCGGGGCTGTTAATGATACCGAAATTGTATTACGATACTATTATCGTGATAATCGCCATTAAAACATAAGCATTTGATACCGGCGAATTTAGTGTTTCACGGTTGTTCGGAGGTTGAAAATGGATCGATTGAAGGCATTGCAGACTTTCATTGATGTTGCCAAGACGGAGAGTCTGTCTGCCGTTGCGCGCGATGAAGGAGTCACCCCGGCGATGGTCGGGCGGCGCATTGATCAATTGGAAGAACAGTTGGGCGTCAAACTATTCAAGCGTTCGACGCGCAAGATCACCTTGACACCCGAAGGGGTCGCCTTTCACGATGACGTGCGCAACATCCTCAATGAATTGCGCGCAGCCGAAGAATCGCTGACGGCCGGCGCGCGAAGTGCGACCGGTCGCCTGATCGTCTCCGCGCCTACCTCGTTCGGGCGAAAGCATATTGCGCCGCATCTGCCGGCGTTTGTGGCGGCACATCCCAATCTGAATGTGACGCTGCATTTGTCCGAGCGCATTGTGGATCTGAAAAACGAACGCGTCGATCTCGCGATCCGCATTGCCGACCTGAAGAATGCCGATTTGATTGCGACCAAGCTGGCCGCCAATCACCGCGTGGTTGTCGGCTCGACTGAATACTTCAAGCGCCACGGAAAACCGCTCGCGCTATCGGACTTGGCGAAACACAATTGTTTGGTGACCGCGACCGAAGAAGGGCTCGCCGATGGCTGGGCGTTTCGCGATGGCACGCGCAATCTCACGGTCAAGGTCGGCGGAAATTTGCATTGCAATGATGGAGAAGTGCTGACGCGCTGGGCGATCAGTGGACACGGGCTGGCGTGGCGCAGCGCGTGGGAAGTGTCCGAGGAAATTGACAAGGGGCGACTGATCGAGGTGCTGCCCAAATTTGCGGCGCCCGGCCACGATATTTTTGCCGTTTATCCGGATCGCAAATTTTTGCCGGCCAAGGTGCGCCTGTTCATCGATTTCATGAAAAAAACGTTCGGCGATCCGCCGTATTGGGAAGCGAAAAGAAAATAGGGCGATGCGGCGCGCGGGTTTTTTGCGCGCGCCGATTGTTCATTCTCTCACCCCACCGGCTCGTCCGCGCCCGTCCCTGATTTCATTTTTGCCCGGCCCGGGTTCGGGCGGTGCGTCGTGGCGCGCTTTGCCTGCTTGTTCCGGCATCGGTTTTACGGCCGCTGGATTGGTCGGTGTCACTGCGGGTTGCGACTGCGTTAGCGGTGGCCGCGCCAACGCCGGCAGTGCGTAACTTGGGCTCGGCGGCGAGTCGGGCACCGATCTCGATTGACGCGATCCCGGTGAACCTGGAGGTCGCGATTCACGCCGCGCGCGCGCGTCCGGTTCACGATTGGATGGCACCGGATCGACTGACGGCACTTGCGGACTGTTCGGGGCGGCCTGTATCGATGATCGTGGCATCCTTGCCGAAGGATTTTTGCCCGGATCGTTGCCGGTCAATGGCACCGGGCCGAGTGTTGGGTTGGGTGTCGCCGTTGGCTCGGGTACCCGCACCGGTTGCGGCGCATTGACGCCCGACTCCCCCGGACGATGCCTCGGCGGCCGATTGTTGTTGGCCCCCGGCAATGTTACCGGCGGTGGCGCAGGCGTTGGTGACAGCGATGGTGCCAGCGTGGGCGGCGCATCGCCTCTGAAACGCGGGCCCGGCGCGGCGTTACCCGGTTGGCCATCGGCGCTTCGATCCAGTGTTGGCGGGCGCCCGACGCGCGGCGGACGCAGTGAATCCGCCAACGCGCCCGGCGCATGTCCGGCAATGATTTGCGGCGGCAAATTTGCGCGGTTCGCGCCGACCGCAAGGCCATTGATGAAAGCCTGATTATTCACCACCGTCGCGCCCGGCAGGTGATTGCGATAGCGCGGCGGGGCGATGATAGGCGAGCGATCATTGTGAACATGATTGACGCGTCGAAGGTATTGGATATTGGTGGTGTAGCGCGGAATGAAATTCTCGCGCGGTGCCAGCGGGAACCAGCCGACGGCCGGGCCACCGGCAATTGAGAAACCCGCACCCGCGCCACCGAACCAGGCGACCAGCGCCGGCGCGTAAACCGGACGGCCGGCATAGGTGCCCGGCCACCAGCACCAGCGTGACCGCACCTGCACCCAGCGACCATAATGAAAGGGCGCGAATCCCCACGGTGCATCGTCGATCCAGGTCCAGCCCCACGGCTGCACGTAGCTCCAGCGACCATAGCGATAGGGTGCCCAGCCCGCCAGAACCACGCGCGGTGCCCACAGGCGGCCATATTCGCGATTTTCAAGCCATTCGCCGTTTGCGTCCAGATCTTCATAGCCCGTCATGTAAGGCGAGATCGCACCCTCGCGAACATCGGCGCGCGCATAGCGGCGGTGGGTTTGATCCCACTGGCGATCACGTGAATCCGCCCAGCGGTCAAACGAGGATTCGGTGAGCGTCTCGAAATGAAAATCGGTGGTGGCACCGCGCGCGCGAATGCTGAATTGTTTGCCGGCGTCAATGGTCAGGCGCGTGTCGGCACCATTGGCCCCTTCAAATCGTGCCCGACCGGAAAATACCGCGATGCGGGTTTCGTTGCCGCCGCGCTGGTATTCGGCACCGGTTTCAATCCCGGACTCAACACCGGACTCAACACGATAGCGGCCATTGGATTCCAGCGTAAAGCGCCCGTCGGGGGTATCAATGCGCACCAGATCGTTGCCCTCCGGCGCGCCGCTGCTTCGAAGTCGCACGTTCACGGTGCCGCGTTGCAGGTAGGCTTCGGTCAAATCATCCTGCAACACCACAAAATCGAGGACGCTGTCGTTGTCAACGCGAAACGCGGAAGGCCCGACGCGAACCTCGGCACGCGCGCTGGCTTGGGTCCAAAGTGAATTTTCGGTCGTGACCGGATAATTTATCCGCGCCTTTTGCCAGCCATGTTCGCGGTCACCGTGAAACGAAACCGCGCCTTCGATATAGGTGATCCGGCCAACCCGGCCGGGCGGATCTGCCGAAGCCGACGCCGACGCCGCAAAGACCCATGTTGCAACGCACAACGCGCGTATGAAAGTGGACACAATCATGGCAATTCCCGTCTGGATAATCGGATGATGTCGCAAACAACGATTGGCGGCGCGGCGCGTTGACCGACCGGTTCCGCCCATGGGTCAGGCATGGGCCAAACATGGGCCTGCCCGAACGGCGCAATTCGTGAGAAGATTGCCGCTTGGGTTTCTGCGCGAGTGACGGCGGGGTTCGGTATGCGCCTGATGAAAACGCGTTGATGCCATTTCCGGCGCTACGTTAACCATCTTTCCTAAAAGAGTGACGCGATGGATTTGAAAACGATTTTCACCAAGACCGCCAAAGGCGTCACGCAGGTCAATCAAAAGACCCAGTCGTTGTCGCGTGACTTGATGAAGGTGCTGAAAACTATCGACGGCAAGTCCGACGTGACCGCGCTGTCAGCCAAAGCCGACTACCCGGTTCCCGCACTTGAAAAGGTGCTTACTGCGCTCATGAAGGACGGCTTCATCAAGATTTTTGAAGTCCGCCAGGAAGTGCCGCTGACCGATTTCGGTGGCGACGAAGACGATTTTGATTTCACCGCGCCGAAAAAAGGCGGCGCGCCGCCGCCGAAAATTGATTTCAGTGCGACCGCCAGTTTCAAGCCTTCGCAGTACCGCAGCTCCGCGTCGTCCGGCCAGGTCGAGCGTGCGACCGCGCCTGCGCCTTCGCGGGAAGTGGCGACGCCGGATCCGGCACTTGAGGCGGCATTGGCGGCGGCGCGCGAAAAAGCGCAGACCGACGCGCGCGCCAAGGCGGAGCGCGAGGCACAAATCCGCGCACGCCTCGAAATCGAGGCGAGATCCAAACGCGAGGCCGAGGTGCGCGCGATGGAGGAAGCCAGGCGCGCACAGGCCGCATCTGAAAAAGCGCGCCTTGATCTCGAGGCCAAAGTCGCCGCCGAAAAGAAACAGAAGGAATCCATTTCCGATACGCGCGACCGCCTGACGCGCGAGCAAATTGAAAAGGAATCACAGCATCAACAGGCACTTTCCGAAGCGCGCGCGAAGGCGGAGGCGGAAGTGCGTGCGTTGACGCTCGCCCGCGAACGCGCCGAGGCCGAGGCCAAGGCGCTGGCTGCCGCGCGCGTGCAAGCGGAAGCCGCCGCCATGAAACAGCAGGCAGAGCTCGACGCGGCGCAGCGCGAATTGCGCCATCAATTGAAAGAGGAAATCGAGGCCAAAATCCGCGCGGAGATGGCCGAGAAACTGTCCGTCGAGGTTGAAGAGGGTGGGCGCGCTGAAGTTGAGGCGGCGGTGATGGAAGAGGCGCGCGAAGAGGCGCGCCAGATGCTCGAAACGCGATTGCAGGCGGAGCGCGAATCATTGACCCGCGCCACCGCCGACGCGACGCGCACGGCGGAAGAAGCCGCCAAACGCATGCTGGCCGAGCAGGAGGTTCGCATCCGCGCCGAGATGGAGGCGCAGATTGCGGCCATCACGGCCGAAAAAGCGCAACTTGAAATTGACGCGCGCAAATCGGCGGAAGCGCAAGCCGCACTGGCCGCAAAAGCCGCCGCCGACATGGCGGCGCGCCTGAAAGCCGAGGAGGAAGCGCGCAAAGCCTCTGAAGTCGAAGCCGAAAACCGCAAGAAACTGGAGTTGCAAAACCGCCTGCGCATGGAAGCGCGAGCACGCGAGGAAGCCGAGGCGCGCGCCAAAACCGACGCCGAAATGCAGGCCAGGCTCGCGGCGGAAAAGGAAGCCAAGGTGCAGGCGCAGGCGCGCGCAATGATTGAAGCCGAGTTGCGCGAAAAATCGGATCGCGAAAATCAGATCAAGTTCGAGACCGAACGATTGGCGCGCGAAGAAGCCGAGAAAAAGGCGGCGTCGGAAATCAAGGCGCGTGAGCAGGCCTCGCGGGCGGCGGCCGAACACGCCGAAGCGCGCGAGCGTGCGGAACGTGAAGCCGGTCAACGCGTTGCCGATGAGCGCCGCGAGGGTGAAGCGCGCCTCGCCGAAGAACGCCTCGAGGCCGACGCGCGGCTCAACGTGGAGCGCTCGGCACGCGAAAAAGCCGAGGAAAAAACGCGCGCCGACGAGGAGGCCGAAGCACGCAGCCGTGCCGCACAGGTTGCACGATTGAAGGAGCTGTCAGATCAACACGACTACGAAGTCGCGCGCGGCATTGACCCTGACGCGGCGAAAAAACCCAAGCGCTACGGCAAGAAGAAAGGCGGCGGACCGGTGCGCTGGATCGTCACCGGGCTGGTCGGCGTTTCGATTGTCGCGGTGGCGGGCATTCACTTCTACCCCCTGAGTGCGGCCAACGCCCGATTCAACAAGGCCGTGTCCGAGTGGATCCACGACGACGTCTCGTCTAGCGGCATGCGTATTGTCCTGATGCCAAGTCCGCACCTGAACATTGACCAGTTTGCGTTGGGCAAATTGCTCGATGCCAAGGCCGTGTCGGGAAAACTCAACGTGGATGTCATGTCCGTGTTGTCCGGCGAAAAATTTGCAATCGATACGCTGGAACTGTCGGGCGTGACCGTATCGCAGGACGCATTGTCGCGCGCGATCCAATGGGCGCAAGCCGAGGGTCGCGGGAAAAATGTCCAGATCAGCAAGATCCTGCTGCGCAACGCAAAGATTGAGGTCAAGGGCGTGGTCATCAGCGACTTCGATGCCGACATCCGTTTCAGCAAAGACGGCAAGATCATCAAAGCCAACGCGCGCGCCAAGGATGGCAAATGGACGCTTGACCTCACGCCCGCCAAGGAAAACACCGGCGACGCGGCGGGTGCCGGCGGCGAATGGGCGGTCGAGTTCACGGCACACAATCTGGCCCTGCCGATGGGCGTGCCACTACCGTTTAGCAGCGTTACCGCCAAGGGCACCATGTCCGGCGACGGCATGGTCTTCCCGCAGGTCGATGCCAAACTCTTCGAGGGCACGGCAACCGGCAACGTTCGCATCGACTGGAAGCGGGGTGCCGCATTCAGCAGCGAGTTCAGCGTCGACAAAATCAAGGTTGACCAATTGACCGGGGTGTTCACCCGCGATGTCGCGTTGCACGGACGCCTCGAAGGCCAGTTTACGGCGTCAGGTGGCGCGTTATCCATCGGAGAGTTGTTCGACCTGCTGGCGGTTCAAGGCGTATTTCTGGTGAAGGATGGCTCGATCGGCAACGTCGATCTGGTGCAGGTGATGCGCTCCCCTGGAAGCGTCGGCGGCCAAACCAAATTCGCCGAATTGACGGGACAATTGCGAATCGCCGACGGCGTGATCCGCTACGAAAAATTGAAAATGACCGGCGGTGTCCTGCTTGCCAATGGCAACGTCAACGTGGTGAACAGCAGCAGTGCGCTGTCAGGCGGCGTCAACGCTGAAATACGTTCGAGCGTGGCGCAGGATCGCGGGGCATTCAACGTCACCGGCAAAGTCGCGCGCCCGGCCCTCAAGCGCGGTGGGTAGTGTGTGGGCAGTGTGTGGCTAGCGCGGTGAATCGTTGACCGAGCCAACCGCTGCGGTGACTCCGGTCACCATTTCTTCCGCTCCCCGCTCCGAGGTGGAGAGCCGGGATAAAGCCAACGCGAACCTCAAACGCAGCCCGCGAGACTTGAAAAAACTCGCGGCGCTGGTTGGTTTTATTGCGCCCTATAAAATTCGTTTTGGCATTGCGATGGTTGCGCTCGCGCTGGCGGCGGGCAGCATTCTCGCCATCGGTCAGGGATTGAAGCATGTGATCGATCAGGGCTTGTCAGGCGGCAATACCGGCACGCTGGATGGCACGCTCATCATGTTGCTGGTGGTGCTGGTGGTGTTGGGCGTATCCACCTTCACGCGCTATTACCTTGTCAACTGGGTCGGCGAGCGTTTCATCGCCGATATCCGCCGCGCGGTGTTTGATCACATCCTGAAGCTCTCGCCGACGTTTTTTGAAACCACCCGCACCGGCGAAGTGATTTCGCGCATCACCAATGACACCACGTTGCTGGATGCCGTGGTCGGTGGCGCGTTTTCGTGGGCACTCAGAAATATTGTGCTGTTCATCGGCGGCATGGTGATGTTACTGATTACCAGTACCAAGCTCACGTTGCTGGTGCTGGCCGGGATCCCGTTGGTGCTGGCACCGATTCTGTTGCTCGGCCGGCGCGTGCGCAAGATGTCGAAGGAAATGACTGATCGCGTGGCCGATGCGACGGCATTCATCGACGAGACATTGCATGAAGTGCGTACCGTGCAGGCCTACGTGCATGAGCGCCACGACCGCGAGCGTTTTGCCGAACGCGTCGAGGCGATTTTTCTCGCGGCGACCATCAAGGCACGATTCAATGCGGGCCTGATTGCCTCCGTCATCGTGCTGGCCTTCGGTGCCATCGGCGTTATTTTGTGGGTCGGTGGCCACGATGTGATCGAGGGCCGCATTACCGGCGGCGAGTTGTCGGCATTCGTGTTTTACGCGGTGCTGGTCGCGAACGCGGTCGCGGCCGTGTCCGAAGTATATGGCGAACTGATGCGCGCATCCGGCGCGTCCGAGCGATTGATGGAGTTGCTTGACACCAAACCCGACATCGAAGCACCGATTGATCCGATCATGTTGCCGCGCGCCTCGGCAGGCATCCAGAGCGGTCGCATCGATATGGAATCGCTGACGTTTCATTATCCATCGCGGCCCGAGGTGCCCGCGCTGAAGAGTTTTTCCCTGCACGCCATGCCGGGTGAAGTGATCGCACTGGTCGGCCCGAGTGGTGCCGGCAAAACGACCGTGTTTCAAATGCTGCTTCGCTTCTACGATCCGCAATCGGGTGTCGTGAAAATCGACGGCGTGGATGTGAAGCGGGCCGACCCACTTGAGGTGCGTTCGCGCATCGCGCTGGTTTCGCAAGACCCGGTGATCTTCGCGGCGAGCGTGGCGGACAACGTGCGCTATGGCAATCAGGACGCGACTGTTTCCGACGTTGCCGCCGCCTGCGAGGCCGCCTATGCGCGCGAGTTCATTGATGCGTTGCCGCAAGGCTTCGACACGTATCTCGGCGAGCGCGGGGTGCGCTTGTCCGGCGGGCAACGCCAGCGTGTCTCGATTGCACGCGCGTTCCTCGCCAATCGCGCCATCCTGCTGCTCGATGAAGCCACCTCCGCGCTCGATGCCGAATCCGAACGCATGGTGCAACTGGCGATGGAAAAGTTGATGCAGGGCCGCACCACGCTCATCATTGCGCATCGATTGGCGACGGTGAAATCGGCGGATCGCATCGTGGTGATGGATCAGGGTGCGACCGTCGCGGAAGGTACGCATGAAGCGTTGGTGAATGAGGGCGGATTGTATGCGCGGCTGGCGGCGCTACAGTTTACCCACGCATGAATGTGAAACGCGAGCACTGGCGCGGCGTTTGAGGCGATAACGTCTGGAAACCCGCGCTAAATGGCGATCTACGCCAAAATGTGCGGGGAACGTCGCGCTCGCCGCCACGCTATCCGGGCGATTTGCTAGACTAATGAATTCCTGCGCGTTGGCGCTTACCGAATCGAGACATGCCGAACGCCGCTGCCACTGCCAATGCTTCCGCACCAACCAACCCGACGGCGAAATTCACCGAAGAGCCGGTCGTCTGGGTGCATCGCTGGAACGCGGGCCTGATGTCGTTTCGCGTGCGCCGAAATCCGGCGTATCGATTTCAGCCGGGACAATTTGCGCGCATCGGCATCCGCAAGGACGACGGCGAAATCATCTGGCGCGCCTATTCAATCGTGTCCGCGCCGCACCAATTGTTTCTTGAATTTTTTCTGGTGATATTGCCGGGCGGTGAATTCTCAGGCCGCGTCGGGTGCTTCAATATCGGCGACACCATGTTGGTCGAACCAATGCCGCAGGGATTCCTGACCGTGGATCGTTTCAAGCAACCGGGACGCGCGCAGGATTTGTGGCTGATCGGCACCGGCACCGGCTTGGCACCGTACATCTCTATGCTGCGCGACCAATCGTTATGGCGGCGCTTTGAACACATCGTGCTGGTGCTTTCAGTACGCGAGCGACATGACCTGGGCTACACCGAAGAACTCGAACAATTGGCGGCGGCGCAGGCGCGTGAAGGCATGGCGGCATTTCATTTCGTGAAAACGCTGACGCGCGATACCTTGCACGGCGCGTTGCACGGTCGTGTCAATGCGCTGCTGATTTCGGGCGAACTGGAAGCCGCGGCGAAAGTAAGTTTGTCGGATGGGCGCTCGCGATTCATGCTGTGTGGCAATCCGGAGATGGTTGAAGGCATGCGCGCGCTGTTGAAATCGCGCGGATTCCGGATGAACCGCAAACTCGAACCGGGGCACATTATTGTCGAGAACTATTGGTAGGTGAATTTTTCCGACGGTTGGCAGGCGACTGATTCGCGCTTTCACGTCTCATTGCAACTTCAAAAAAATCATCGGCGGAGAACGGAAATTGAACAATGAATTCCGTGGAAGCATTGCATCATTTGGCCGACAGTGCGCGGTGGTGATGGTCGTTGGCGGGCTGCTTTCGTCGTGCGTGGCACCGCCGCCGCCACCACCACCGCCCGCGCCAACGCCAATTGCAATTGTCATTCCGCCGCCGCCCCCTCCGAAAAAACCGCTGCCGCCGATCGCCGCGGTGAGACCGGTGACCGAAACTTTTTTTGGACAAAACGTCACCGACCCTTACCGCTACATGGAGGACGTGAAAAATCCCGATGTCGACCGGTTCCTTCGCGGTCAAGGCGAATTTGCCCGTCAGGCGCTTGATGCGTTGCCCGGTCGCAATGCGATGTTGGCGCGCGTCAGTGCCTTGTCGGAATCAACGACCGCCATCAGTCGGGTTCAGCTGGCGGGCGAGGGTGCCAGCCCGCGCGTGTTCTATTTCAAATTGGCAGCGGGCGAATCGTCGCGCCGGCTGTTCGTGCGCGAGGGCTATAGCGGCGCAGAAAAATTGTTGTTCGATGCTGCCACCATCAGCAAACCCGGCGCGCGTTATTCCATTGATGCGTTCGTCGTGTCTCCCGACGGGCGCAATGTCGTGGTCGGTGTCGCCGCCGGCGGGTCGGAGCAAACGAGCCTCAGAATTATTGACGCGGCGAGCGGACGCGACAGCGGTGTCGTCATCGGACGCATCGGTTTTGCCGACCTGACATCGTGGACCGCAGATGGCAAAGCGTTTTTCTACAATCGCCTGCCTGAACAAAAAGCCGGCGCGCCGCCGAATCGCTATCTCCACAGCATGGTTTATCGCCATGTCATCGGCCGCACGGCTGAGAACGATGAGCAGGTGTTCGGCCCCGGTCTCGACACGCGAATTGCGTTTGCCGACATCGATATTCCCAGCGTCAGCATGACCGCCGACGGAAAGTTTCTCATCGGCCGGATCCAGCACGGCGACATCAACGATCTCACGCTTTATATCGCCAGCACCATGACCTTTTCGCAAGGTCAAACGTGGAAACAAGCGATCGAGCCGAAGGATGAAGTCACCGCATTCGCTGCGCACGATAACGCGTTATACCTCCTCACCCACAAGGATGCGCCGCGTTATCGCCTGGTGCGCACCGCCATCGCGCGGCCCGATTTTGAAAAGGCAACCACCATCATCCCGCATGGCGACACCGTCATCCGCGAACTTGCCGTTGGGCAGGACGCGCTATACATCCGCGAACTTTCGGTCGGTCTGGATCGTTTGCAGCGCCTCAATTTCAGCCAGAGCGTATTCAGCGGCGGCAAGCTGGAATTCGTGCGCCTGCCGTTTGATTTGGCGATACGGGAAATGGTCGCGCACCCCAAGCGGCCCGGCGCATTGCTGCGACTGGAAGGCTGGACCGAGGCACCGCGCTATGTACAAATCGAGGCGCGCAGCGGCAATCTGATCGATACGCACCTGCAGCCGAAATCGAAAGTGGATTTTGAACCGATCGATGAAGTGCGCTTGATGGCGAACGCGAAAGACGGCACCAAAATTCCCCTTTCGCTGGTGTACAAAAAGGGCACCACGCTCAACGCCAATCACCCGACGCTGTTGAGGGCCTATGGTGCCTATGGCATCACGCTGGCACCGGCATTTTCTCCGACCACGCTGGCGTGGCTTGAGCGTGGCGGCATCATCGCCACCTGTCACGTTCGCGGCGGCGGCGAATTCGGCGAGGCGTGGCACAAGGCCGGGCAGAAGCTCACCAAGCCGAACACCTGGCGCGACCTGATTGCCTGCGCGGAATTTTTGACTGAACGCAAATTCACCCGCAAGGAAAAACTCGCCATTCAAGGCGGCAGCGCCGGCGGAATCACGGTCGGTCGTGCGATGACCGAGCGGCCAGATTTGTTCGCGGCCGTGGTGCCGGCCGTTGGCATGCTGGACGCGTTGCGTTTTGAATTCACGCCCAACGGTCCGCCGAATATTCCGGAATTTGGCAGCGTAAAAACCGAATCCGGCTTCAGGGGATTGCTGGCGATGAGTTCCCTGCATCAGGTCAAGGATGGAACAAAATATCCGGCCGTGCTATTGATGCACGGCGTGAATGATCCGCGCGTGGAGGTCTGGCAATCGGCCAAAATGGCCGCGCGCTTGCAGGCGGCGGTTGCATTGAACACGGACGCGAAGCCGATCCTGCTCCGATTGGATTACGATGCCGGTCATGGTGTTGGTTCCAGTCGTTGGCAGCACGCCGCAGAAACGGCCGATATATATTCATTCCTGTTGTGGCAGTTTGGTGACCCGGCGTTTCAGCCGCGATGACAGAATTATTGAAATGAACCGCTAATTGCGACCCACTCAATCATGCCCAACAAAATCGTCCGCGACTTCAATCACACATTGCTCTGGCCGATCACGCTGCGCCCGCTGCGGCGTGAGGCCGGCGTCGGCCTGATACCGTTCTGGGACATGCTGAAGCGCCGTCCGGGGCCGTGGGAATTTGTCGAGGACGCGCTATTGATCGAGGATGAAACCTGCCTTGCCGGCTATGAAGAGTTCGTTTATTTCCTGCCGTATGTGCAACGGTTCCTTTACGGCGTTGGTGATGAGGGACGCGGTGCGCAATCCTCCCTGCACACGTTTCAACGCCATGACTTGAAAGAGGTTCGGGTGCAGACCGAAGCCGGCGCCGAGGTGATTTCAATGCAAGTGCGGCGCGCACGGCTGTATTTTTTCTATGATATCGATGTGGCACTCGCCGTGCTGGAAGTGGCCGGCAAGAATATCCCGCTCGAAACAGCGGTGGAAATCATGGATCGCTTCGGCCGCCCGTATCCGCCGGCCTGGGAGCCGAACGGTCGCGGTGCGCATTGCCTGCACAGTATGGAATTCTGGGGGCAGGACGCGGCCGGCGCGCCGATGTTGCTATCGAAATCCGACTATGAGGACCGCGAAAAATATCTCGATCTGGTGCGCAACCAGCGCCAGACGCCGCTCTCGCTGCATTGGGAATTTTTTCTCTCGCCGCTGATCCCCGCCTACCTGCCCGGCGGCGTCATGAAGTACCACCAGATCGAGAACAAGCGTATCCCGATCATGAGTTATTTGTCGTTCGATGATCCGCATGAACTGACGCGCGGCGACATGGTGCGCATCGGCTTTGCGGCAAAGTGGGGCGAATCGGATTCGCTGCCTTACGCCACCGCCTATCTGCGGGACTTCGAGCGCGAACACGCCTATGACCGCTACTGGGATCCGATTGACCGCGCGGCCGGAATGGCAACCCGCTACCTGTTTTGCGGCGTCGGGTTTGCGGTCATTACCCGCGACGTGCCGGGCGATCCGCTGCTGCGACAATTCCGCCACCAGTTTTTCCAGATCGGCCTGATTGCGCATTTTCACAAGGCGGCGCTGCTGTCGCTTTCGAATCGATTTTCGCGCGCGGTGGAGCGGCTGAACGTGCGCGATTTTGAATCGGTGAAATTGTTCAAGAAACATGTGCGCGAAACGCTTGAGGTGTTCCTGCGCTTCAATCACCGCTACTGGTTCCATGAAATTTCCACGCAGGTGCAGGCGAGCGATTTCTTCAAACGCTGGAGCCACCAACTGGGCTCCGACGCGCTTTACGACGAGGTGCGCGAAGAGGCGCGTGACATCAACGAATACCTCGACACGGATCGCGCCCGCAAGCAGACCGACAACGCGATGCGCCTCACGGTGGTGTCGTCATGCGGCATGATTGGCACCGTGGCGACCGGGTTCCTCGGCATGAATCTTTATGCGCATGCCGATCTGCCGATGATCCAGAAATTCCTGATTTTTCTGGCGGTGTTCATTCCGACCACGGCGCTCGGCATTTACACCGTGATGATCTCGCGGCGGCTCGCCAATTTCATGGAAGCGTTGTCGAGCGAAGGCCTCAGCTGGAAAGAAAAACTCGGCACCTTCCGGCAGATCTGGTATTCCAGCAAGCGTGAACAAGTCAGGAAGCGGCGCGACAAGGAAGAGGCGGGGTTGACCTCGGGGTAGGGACGTTAGGTTGAAAGGGCGAAAGGATGAAAAGGCGAATTTGGCCGGCAAGCCTGACATTGCCTGACTGCTTGCACCCGTCGTTCCGGCGCAGGCAAGGATGACGGGCCAAGGGAACCTACTTTGCTTTTGACCCGAGTGAAATATTCGGCGTTTCCTTCACGCTATAACCTTCGGGCACCATCAACAGTGAGGATGCGGGTTCGCTGCGTTTCAAGTTCGCGAGGCGATAAACCGAATTGCCCACGCGCGGATCGCTGTGTTTGGAATACACCACCACCTGCAGATCGGGCGATGTCCAGGTTTCGGTCGTCACCACAACAGGATTCTTGTTGCCGATTTCCCCGGCCGGGATCGTGTAGGAAGTACGCTTGCCCTCGGCACGCACGCCGTCGAAATCTTTCACGCCCATTTGGGTTGAGGTTGCTTTGCCGGACCACTTCATGTCCTTGAATGACATGCCAATCGGCCCATGTTGCATCGATTCGCCGAACGCATGACCAATCGATCCGCCGTCAC
>JANLQC010000259.1:0-15079 GCA_031367575.1 Betaproteobacteria bacterium
CCCGCAAGGACCGAGATTGCCGCCGGCGCAGGAACAGCTCGAGGCCGATTACCATCGTCTTTTGCGCGAAAATTTCGGCATCGTTTTCAATCATCTTTTCACCATCACCAACATGCCGATCAAGCGCTTCGGCTCGACCCTGATTTCCAAGGGGGAGTTCGAGCCGTACATGGATTTGCTGGTGGCCAATTTCCAATCACACAACCTCGATAGCGTGATGTGCCGCTCGCTGCTGTCGGTCGATTATCTGGGCTTTGTGTACGACTGCGATTTCAATCAGATGCTCGGGTTGCCGCTGCAACATTCAGGACGAATGAAAACGCATTTGCGCGATTTGATGGCGGTCGATTTGTTGGGCAATTCGATTGTGGTGAAGGATCATTGCTATGGATGTACGGCGGGACAAGGATCGTCGTGCGGTGGCGCGCTGGAGAGTGAATTTGATGCGGTGCTGGTCGCGGCGGAATAGGGAAGGTCTATTGTTGGCAAGTCATACTGGAAGCACGACACCAGTTGACGGGAACCCGACTCCGCGCCTACTTGGCCTCTGCCGCCTCGGCTGAAAGCACATCCCCCGGCCCGAACACCCACGTGCGGGTGATGTGCAGAATATCGGTGTCGATTTTAAAACTGTCGGGAAAGCGCTCGAACGGCGTCGATAGCGTGACGATGCGGCGCACGGCGTCTCTCAGTACTTTGTTCGCTTTCCTGGTGTGGATTTCGATATCTTCGACTTCGCCACTGGCTTTGATCGCAACCGTGACTTGTACCGCGCCGTGGATGCCGCGCGCGCGCGCCAGACCGGGATAATTGAGATTGCCCACGCGTTCAATTTTTTGCCGCCAGCTATCGACGTAGGTGGCGAAGCGGTATTCCTGGGTGCGGCCACCGACGAATTTGCGTTTCGGCCGTTGTTGATAGGCTTGATATTCTTTTGATATCTGCGCTTCCAATCGCTGTATCTCGATCGACTTTTGCATGACGTCAGCCGTGCTGATCGCATTCGGTGTGCCGGATTCCTTTTGGCTGATCTCGCCCTGCATCACTTTCGCCGTCGAACGCACCTGCGTCATCAGGGTTTTCACTTCCTGCTCGAGCTGCTTGACGCGCTCCTGTGCCTGCTTGGCGTTTTGCGTGGCCGATTGTTCGATCGCGGGCAACGGTGTGGATGCGCGCCGTTTCTCATCGGTGTTGCCACCGCCATCGAGATTGGCTTGCGCGAGTGCATCGGCCTTCACCGGCTTGGTGGCCGATTTGGAATTGACCAGCACGACATCCATCACATTGTGTGGCGGCGCGAACTGGCTCGGGTCAAACAGTTTCGCGCCAACTGCAAAGACCAGAAACAGATGCACCGCGATCGACGAAATCACCGAGGACTGCATCGGCACCGAGACCGCAAGCGCTTTTTGCACAGAGAGAAACACCGGCGGTGGCGGGAGGGCGGCCACCGCATCGAGTCGTTGATTGATGCGGGTATCGAGTCTGCGGGCGAATTCGCGTGGCTTATCAAGCATCGCGAATGGCGGCTATTTCGGGCGGAAAACGCATGCCCGCATTCTAGCAGGCAGCTACGTTGCCGGAGTTTGATCCGCCAGCGAGAACCGCCCGGAAATATCCCAGTAATCGATAGTGCCCACTGTCACCACCACCGGAGTCCGTGGCGGCAATGCCGGATTGCGGTCGAGCTTCACAATCAATGGCAACGCGTTGGCGCGCACCAGTTCATCGCGGATCATGGTGCCGTCAAATTGCGCAATGCCTTCCTGCTCCAGATAGCGCAGACACCAGAAGCGTTCCAGATCGCGCTGGAATTCGTTGTACGCGTCGTAGGTGAGATCGAAGCGTTTGGCGACTTCATTCAACTGGTTCAATGAATCGCGCATGCGTTTTTGGTATGGCGGGGTTTCGCTGCGCAGAAAGGCGATCAACTGGCGCTGATTCAGCAAATCCACATAGCGTCGCAAGGGTGAACTCGACCACGCGTATTGCGCCACACCGAGACCCTCGTGCGGCGCCGCGTCGGTGGTCATGCGGGTTTTCATGTTTTGCTGCACACGGTAGATTGCCGCCACGCCGTTGTCAGCAAGCAGCTTGCCCCATTCGCTGTTCACGAAGATCATCAATTCCGACACAACGGTATCGATCGGGTTGCCGCGCTTGCGGGTGGTGATCGCGATTTTTCCGTCGATGATATCGAAGTTGTAGTCAACCCGATCCTGTTCGTTCCCGTTCTTGCCGCGCCGTACACCGAGCGCTTTTGCGACGTTGTGCAGAAGCATCAATTCGTGACCGTATTCGCCATCCGCCTGGCCGCGAACAATGGCCGCTTCATCGAAATAGGATTCGAGTGCGTTGATGCGCAGATTGCTGGCAATGTTCACGCGCTCAATGACGGAACGAGTGCCGAGAATGTCGAAAGTAGCGGTATCGAAGATCGCGTAATACGACACCACCGGACAGACTTTGCCGGCACCGAGCGTCGCGGCGGCAATGACGGCGTCGGGCAGCATGGTGATCTTGTCGCCGGGAAAATATACCGTTGAAAATCGGTTGCGGGCGAGTTTTTCGAGCGCGCTGCCGGCACCGAAAAATAGTGCGGGTGCCGCGATGTGGATGCCAATCTCGACCCGCGCCGTATCAAGATGATTGACCGAAAACGCATCGTCCACTTCGGTGGTGGCGGCGTCATCGATGCTGTGCGCCTCGACCGGTGCCAGCGGCAAATCGGTCGGTTCCTGCGCGTCGATTTCACCGGTATATTCGCGTCCCCGGGGGAAATATTCGTGCAGAAATTTGCCAAGATGATATTGACATGGCGCGGCCTCGCGGTCCGGCCAGGCACCCGCATTGAAAAACAGCAAGGGCAAACCAGTGTGGGTCTGGGCGACTGCCGCCTCGCAGGCTTTCACCATCAGCGTATTGCGATCCGGCTGGTATAAAAGCGTATCGCGATGGGCGCGCATCTCGTCCGGCATGGTGCCCGTCGTTAGTTGTGCGACCCACACCGCCATCTGTTCGGCTTCGCGTTTCTTGCGTTCAATCGAGGCCAATGCGGCCTTCAAATTTTCTTCCGGGGCCGCCTGATAGCGGCCCTTGCCGCGCTTGTAAAAATACATCGGTGCGGCATGAAGTTTCAAGGCGACGGCGGCAACTTCAGCGGCGACCGGCTTGTGGCCAAAATATTCCTGCGCCATGTCCTCGCAGCCAAATTCACTCGCGCCGCACACTTCCCAAAGAAAGTCAGGCTCGATTTCGGCCGCGAGTTTTTCGGCGTCCGGCAAAAACTGGTCAAGTGCCGTCTCAAAGCGCAACACCACCGCGTTCGATTTGATCTTGCTGCGCTTGCCGCTGACCGCTTCAATTTGCAATGACGTGCCGATATCGGACATCACGTGCCCGACCTTGAAGCTGCCGTCTTCTTCATAGAACACATTCATTGCATTTACCAGTGAAAACCACTGAAACAAAAGGAGCGCAATTATACCGGTCGCCTCATGCATAATCGTCACGGAAAGGGAATCCCGATGAATCAGAACTATCGACACGGCATCGCCGTCGCACCACACGCCGCTGCCGCCGAGGCGGCGGCGCACATCCTGCGCGAGGGCGGCAATGCCATCGAGGCGATGGTCGCCGCCGCCGCCACCATCGCCGTGGTGTATCCGCACATGACGGCCATCGGTGGCGATGCGTTTTGGCTGATTCACGATCCGGGCAGACCGCCCATTGCCATTGACGCCTGCGGGGCGGCGGCGCAAAACGCGACGCTGGATTTCTTCAAGCAACAAGGCGTATCAACGATTCCGATTCGCGGGCCGCTGGCGGCGAACACTGTCCCCGGCACCATTTCCGGTTGGGATGCGGCTTTGGAAGTTTCAAAAAGCTGGCGCGGAAAAATGCCGCTGTCGATATTGCTCGGCGACGCGATCACGCGCGGCCGCAAGGGCATTATTGTCACGCAAAGTCAATGCGCCAGCACCCGCGCAAAGTTGACCGAGCTGTCGCCACAGCCGGGATTCAGCGAAAGTTTTCTGGTCGATGGAAAATCGCCCGAGGCCGGTGCGCGTTTCGCGTTGCCCCGCTTGGCCAACACGCTCGAATATCTGGCCAAGGCCGGTCTCGCGGATTTTTATCGCGGCGATATTTCGCAGAGTATCGCGAAGGATCTGATCGATGTCGGCAGTCCGGTTTCGCGCGAGGATCTCAAGCGCCACGAGGCACTGTATCGCGAGCCGCTCACGATTGCGCATTCGCTCGGCAACTTGTACAACATGACGCCGCCCACACAAGGCGTGGTGTCGCTGTTGATTCTGGCGATCCTCGACAAGCTTGGCTTGAAAGGGATCGACCCGTTGGGTGCGGAATACGTACACGTTTGTGTGGAAGCGACCAAGCAGGCGTTCGCGATCCGCGACAAATATGTGACCGATCCCGCGCACATGAACGTGCATGCGCAGTCGCTGCTCGATGACGATATCGTCGCCACACTCGCCGCCAAGATCCGGCGGGATCGCGCGGCACCCTGGGGCAAGAACGCGCTTCCGGGCGACACGGTATGGATGGGCGTCATCGACAAGGATGGCCGCGCGGTATCGTTCATCCAGTCGATTTACCACGAGTTTGGTTCGGGCATTGTGTTGAAAGAGTCGGGCGTCAATTGGCAAAATCGCGGTGCCAGTTTTTCGCTCGATCCGAACGCGCTGCTGGTGATCGCGCCACGCAAAAAACCGTTCCACACGCTGAACCCGGCACTGGCCCTGTTCACCGATGGCCGCGTGATGCCCTACGGCACCATGGGTGGCGATGGCCAGCCGCAAACGCAATGCGCGGTGTTCACCCGCATCGCCAACTTCGGCATGACACCGCAGGACGCGATTGCCGCGCCGCGCTGGCTGCTCGGGCGCACATGGGGAAATCCGTCGGATACCTTGAAGCTCGAATCGCGGTTTGATTCATCCGTGTTTGACGGCTTGCGGGCACGCGGCCACGAGGTCGAGAAGCTCGGCGAGTTTGACGAAAGCGTTGGACACGCGGGGGCGTTGATTCGGGCCAGGGACGGCAACATGACGGGTGGATTTGACCCGAGAAGCGATGGTGGGGTGGTGGGCTTTTAGGAAATCCCTTCATTAGCGCGACGGTAAGGGAGGTACGGGCTCGATGAGCCCGTGCGATCACCAACAGTCGCGCAATTTAACTAAATCCAGCAATGGCGCGCCTTTCCCGCCGTTTTCGGCCCGCGAGGCGCGTCAATGCTAGACTTCACTCATCAAGATTCTCGTTAGGCACACATGCATAAAACGCTTTACACATTACTTCTCGCATTCCTGATCACCGGCTGCGGCTCGCTGATAATGCTCAGCGGTGAAGTGCGACTTTCCGCCGACGAACTCACGCAAAAAATGGCGCGCCGATTTCCGCTGGAGAAAAGTGTCGCCGGATTGCTGGAGATCACGCTCGCCAATCCGCGGGTCGATCTATCGGAAACAGATAACCGCATCACGACCAACTTTGACGCTGTGGTGAAATTGGCGCTGACGCGAAAGCAAGTGAGTGGCACGCTAAAGGTTTCGGGTCGCCCAGACTATGTGCCGGAATCGCGTTCGCTTTTTTTGCGCGATGCGCGCATTGACCAGATTCGCATGGATAACATGCCCGATGGCCTTTCTGCCGCACTGGCGAAGGCCGCGTCGGTGATGGCGCGCGAGGTGCTCGAGGATAAACCGCTGCATACTTTCAAGGCCGAAGATTTCACCCGGTACGGCGCACAATATGTGCCTGAACGCATTGTGGTGCGCGGCGATCAATTGGTGTTGATGCTCAATCGCTAATCATATAATTCGCCGCGCCCGCCCTCACCTGCCTTTTCCTGCCTTTTCTTGCCTTTTCCTTCCCTCTTCCCCCTCCTGCGGAATATTCTTGGACATCCTGCTGCTCGTCAAAGCCCTGATTCAAGGCGTCGTTGAAGGTCTCACCGAATTTCTGCCGATCTCATCCACCGGTCATTTGATCGTCACCGGCAGCTTGCTGAATTTTCACGACGAGAAGGCAAAAGTATTTGAAATCGTCATTCAGGCCGGGGCCATTCTCGCCATCTGCTGGGAGTATCGTCAACGCATCGCGTCAACGTTCTCGGGTCTTTTCAGCGACCCGATCGCACAACGCTTCACGCTCAATCTGGCCATCGCATTTGTGCCGCTTGCCGTATTGGGGCTGGCCTTTGGCAAGGTCATCAAGTCGGTTTTGTTCCAGCCGGTGCCGGTCGCGATGGCATTCATCGTCGGCGGCGTCATCATCCTGTTCGCGGAGCGATGGTATAAGGCACGCACCTCAAATCAGGCACCACCGCCAACGCGTTCGATGATCGACTCCGTCGATGAAATGACGCCGATGCATGCGTTCAAAGTCGGGCTCGCACAATGTGCGGCGCTGATTCCCGGCACATCGCGTTCCGGTGCCACCATTATCGGCGGCTTGTTTTTCGGCTTGTCACGCAAATGCGCCACCGAATTTTCGTTTTTTCTGGCGATTCCGACTCTGCTGGCGGCAACCGCGTATCAGCTTTGGAAAGAGCGCGAATTATTGTCAGCGGCCGATATTCCCATGTTTGCAGTCGGCGTCGTCGCCGCGTTTATCTCGGCATTCCTGTGCGTTCGCTGGCTGCTTCGTTACATCAGCACCCACGATTTCACGCCTTTTGCGTGGTATCGCATCGTGTTCGGATTGCTGGTGCTGGCAACGGCGTACAGCGGCGTGATTGACTGGCAGGCGCACTGAGCATTTTCACGCGATACAAAAACAATTGAAAACAGCGCACCGTTCGCTTCACCGAAACTAGAGAAAAATTGGTCCGGAATTCATCAATAAAATCCGGTTAATCCGATGCAATCTGCGTCAACGACTTTGATTCAAGGTTGGCAGGTTGAGTGCTACGAAATGCAACTTTTCCTATCCGGTTGGCGGTTGCCGCGTGAACTGGCGAATCAACACCAGTAACTGTTCTTCCTGATAGGGTTTGCCCATGTATTCGTTCACGCCGAGTTCCAACGCGCGATTGCGATGCTTTTCGGCCGTGCGCGACGTGATCATGATGATGGGAATGCTCTTTGTCTTCGCATCAGCGCGCACATTGCGTGCGAATTCAAAACCGTCCATGCGCGGCATTTCGATATCGAGCAAAATCATGTCGGGCTCAATATCCTGCAACTGCTGGAGTCCATCGACGCCGTCCTTGGCGGTGGCGACCGCAAAACCTTCGCGGATGAGCATGCGGCTGGTGATTTTTCGCACGGTAAGTGAATCGTCAACCACCATCACCAGCGGCACTGCGTTTTCCTTTGCCACCACGGTGGCCGCCCTGGTGGCGGCGGGCTCGCTGGCAGCGATGGCGGCGGCCAGTGATTGCCCCTGTGTGACTTCGCGCTCCGGCTCGGCCGTGGTTTCAAACGTTGCCAAGCGACGTTGCGAGGTATCGGTTGTCAATTGCGCGCGACTGGCCGCAGCAATTCCCGCGATGGCCATGCCATCAACGGCCACTCGGGTACTGTCACGGTACACCAACTGCACCGGGTTCATGATGAGCACAATCTGCCCCGAACCCAGCATGGTCGCGCCGGCGACACCGATCAGGCGCGCGAGCTGCGGGCCAATTGTTTTCACGACAATCTCGCGGTTGCCAATGATGGAGTCAACTTGCACCGCCGCGCGCTGCTGCCCGCTCTTGGCAAGGATGACCGAGGCTTTGCGCAACACCGACATCGACGGCCTGCCGCCGAGCAGCGCTTCCATTGAGCGCAACGGATATCGGTTGCCTTTCCATCCGATCTCGCTCAAGTCCATGAACGGCTCGTAGCGTTTGCCCTTGTATTCCTGCACTTGCTCGATCATGACCGACGGAATGGCATACATGGTGCCACTCACCATCACCATCACCGCCTGCGTCACGGCGAGCGTTAGCGGCAACGCGATGGTAAACGTGGTGCCGCGTCCCGGCGTCGAGGCAATATCGATGCGACCGCCGAGTGAGACAATTTCATTGCGCACCACATCCATGCCGACACCGCGGCCGGCGATTTGTGAGACTTTGTCGGCGGTCGAGAACCCGGCCATGAAAATGAATTGCGTCAGTTGTGTTTCATTGACATCCGCGTTCGCGTCGAGCAGTCCGCGCTCAACCGCCTTCTCGCGAATGCGCGCGAAGTTGAGGCCATTGCCATCGTCGGACAACGTCAACACCACCTCATTGCCAACCTGTTGTGCGTCGATGGTAATCTCGCCGATTTCCGACTTGCCTCTTGCCACCCGCTCGGCCGGCGATTCGAGGCCATGCGCAACCGCATTGCGCAGCAAGTGCTCGAACGGCCCGGTGATTTTCTCCAGTACCGAACGGTCAATTTCCACCCGCACACCGCGAAATTCGAGATTCGCCTTTTTGTCGAGCTCCTTGGCGGTTTGCCGCAGCAGCCGATAAAAACGATCCTGCAAATTACCCAATGGCACCAGCCGCACACCCATCAGGCCCTGCTGCAAATCGCGGTTCAGGCGCGCTTGCTGCAACAGGGCGGCCTCCGATTCATCGATATTTTTTTGCAACGACAATTGCAGCGTGATGACGTCGTTGAGGCTCTCGGCCAAAAATCTCGTCAGTTCCTGTGTGCGCGAGAAGCGATCAAATTCAAGAGGATCGAATTTTTCACCGTGTTCCTCGGCGTCGCGAATGCGCGATTGAATTTGGGTCTCCGCCTGAATCTCGATTTCACGCAACTGCGATTTCATCCGGTTGATGTTGTCCGTCAATTCAACCAGCGATTGCTTGAACGTCATTACTTCCTGATCGATACGCGAGCGGGCAATCGACAATTCACCTGCGTCGTTGACAAAGCGGTCAATGGTGTCGGCGTTCACGCGCAACATCGATTGACGCTCGCGGCCCTCGAGTTTTTCACCTTCGGCAATGATCTCCGCACGCGTCGCCGCCATCACGGCGAGTGGTCCCGGCAGATCCTGCGAGATGTCCGGAATAACCGGCAATTCGATGGACGTCGCGGAAAAATCCCCGGACGCCAGCAAATCAATGGCGGCGCTGAAGCGGTCAACGCCGTCATCGACTTCGTCAAACTTGTTCTTTGCGGGCTCCGCGACCTGATCCATCGTGATAATGCGGGATTCGATCACGTGCGCCAGTTCGCCAAGGCGCATCAAGCCGGCCATACGCGCCGACCCTTTCAGCGTGTGCAAATGGCGCGCCAGTTCGGTGACCGGTGCATGATTGATCGGTGCGCCACGCCAGCGGCGCATGCAATCGCTTACCGATGGGATGATTTCCTTGGCTTCTTCCAGAAAGATCGGCAACAGATCGTGATCGATGTCATCGACCATCGTGCGCCGGTCTTTGCCCGCTTCGGAAACAACCGGTCTTTCATCGACCGTTGGCGGCGCGGCGGCGGGATCGGGTACGGCAACCGGTGCAGCGGTTTTTTCTGCATTGAGAAATGCGCTTGTCGCCGTCGCGGCCGCGGCGACCGAGGTGATGCCAAAGGCAACTGCAGGATCGAATGTTGTTGGCAGCGGCGGCAGCGGCACATCCGGCACCAATGGCGCATCCGCCGCAACCGGCGTTTTGATGAATGTTCCTTCGCCGCTGCGTTTGGATTGTTTCAGTGCCTCACGCAGGCCGCTCAATTCGCGCACGATGTCCGGACGCCCGGTGGGTGGCTCATGGGTATGCAACCCCAGCACCATGCTGGACAATGCATCGACGGCGCTGCGCGTAACGGCAAGGCGCCGCGCATCGAACTCCACCGGGTATTCAATGGCTTCCTGAAGCCACTTTTCCAGCGCAAACGCGACGTCGGCAATCAACTCCATGCCGGTCGTCCGCGATGAACTGGTGAGGGTGTGCGCGGCACGCATGAAATCGTGCGACACCGGCTGACGGGGCTTGGCTTGGTGCGCCGACATTTCATTTTCAAGCGTGGCAATGTGTTGATCGGCTTCGCCGAGATAAATATGGAAAAGCGCGTGAGGAACCATCACGTTGCCGACGCGAACATCGTCAGGTTCCAGTGGCTCGATCATTTGGTCGGGGACACTGGCCGGCGGGTCGAATTCGGGTGCCGTTGATGGCGTGCCGTGTTCCGTCGGTGCAGGT
Source organism: Betaproteobacteria bacterium (assembly GCA_031367575.1). GTDB lineage: Bacteria > Pseudomonadota > Gammaproteobacteria > Burkholderiales > Usitatibacteraceae > UKL13-2. Next base: position 10,151 of record JANLQC010000259.1, read on the forward strand.
GCGAATGGCGGCAGCTCGTCAAACAAATCCGATGCCGGTGCCGATGTTGCAACCGGTGCCGAACCGACTGACGATACTTGTGAAACAATCGCGGGCGATGGCGCGAACACCAAGTCATCGATTTCCATTGGGCCGATTTCCGCGGCGGGCAATTCGATCACATTCGGGATCTGCGCGGCGGGTGCCGGCAATGGCTCGGCGGCAACTTCGGCAACGCCCGCCGTGGACGGCGGCACCATCGAATGTGCGGTCTGCGCGGTCGCATTGGCAACCGGTTCATCCGCAAATTCCGGTTCGCGGTTGTTCTTCAATAGTTCGGCCAGACGCGCAATCTCGGTGCCGTCAATTTGCGTTGTTCCATGTGCTTGCAGCGCGTCAATCCAGCCGTGGAAGGCGCTCGACGACCGTTGGATAAAGCCGATCAGCCCCGGCGAAGCGGGTTTTTCATCCCGCATCCATTTGTTCATCACCTGTTCGCAATTCCAGGCGACATCACCGAGATCGTTGAGCCCAACCATGCGTCCGCTACCCTTAAGGGTGTGATAGCCGCGCCGAATGGTGACAAGTGCCTCCGTGTCCATCGGATTCGCACGCACCGCCGTCAGATTCTCGCGCAGCGTCGCCACCACTTCGTTGGCTTCCTCGAGAAAAATCTCCAGCAATTCCTGATCGACTTCGGCGGCGGGCGCATCGATCAAGTGGATGGCTTGCGCCGTGGGCGCGTCAGTGCGTTTTTCCGGCACGATGCTTGAAATGGCCTGACTAACGCCGGTTTTCATGGGATCAAATGTGGCGTCGATGGCCTTCAATGCGACGTCGCCTTGCTGTGCGGACTTGCTGTCGGCGATCAGCGCTGCTTCCTGCCTGAGCTCCTTGACGGCTTCGCGCAATTGTTCGCGCGTGCTGGTCTGCTCGGGTTGTTGTTTCCAATCTTCGTACAGCCCGAGCACTTTTTGTTTCGCCACATCAACATCGCCCTCGTTGACGTGTGACTTGATGGGTGCAATATCCGGCTCGACCGGTTTTTCCGCCAGACCGAAACGGATCAGGGCGGATTGCAATACATTGCGCGGGTTGTTGGTGCCTTGCTGCAATGCGGTGATGAAAAGGCCAAGCGATGACACGCCCTCCGCCACGGCGTCGGCGTCGTTGCCTGCGCCTTTCATCGAGCCCGAGGCAAATTGCGCAACGCGTTCGCGCAACAATTGATTGAGTGCGGCGGCTTCGTCGAACTCTAAAATAGTCAACGCGCCCTGAACCTGCGAAAACAATGGCGGCAAGGTGGCGAGTTCGGCAGTTTTTTGTGGGTCACGGAAGAAACTGTCGAGCGCACCTTCGATGGTCGCGAGGTTGACCTGAACCTCCTGCCCGACTTGAAACATGAGCATGCGTTCCTGCGCGCGCTTGGTCATATTGTCCATTAACGCGTTGGCCCCGCCTTCAATCGCCGGCAAGGCCGCACCGGTCATTGCCGCTTTGAGACGCGAAACAATATTGCTCGCCTGAACCGGAAACTCGGCGGTCAAGCGGAAATAATTTTCCAGCGAAGATTCGAGGAACAGAAACGCGGTGGCCACCTCAAGTGCCTGCGTTTCGCTCGGCGGACCCTGGATCCTGCGAAGATGCGCCCCCACCGCGCCAAGCGCCTGGATCAGTTGCGAAAAATCCTTGTTGGGCTGCTCCTGCGCCGTCTTGAACAGCAGTTCCGCCTGAGACACGTAGGATTCAAGCGTCGAGCGATTGCCGCCGGCAAACTTCAGCCAGTTATCTTTCTGCGTCTGCACTTGATCACGCATTGCGCGCACGACGCTTTTCAACTGGTCGTCGGCTTGCGATTCGCCGGCGGATTCGGGCAAGGCCAACAGTGCATCAAGTTGATAGAGCTCGCGAATCTTCCTCAGCCGCTCGGTTTGCGCCTTTGATTTGCCGATGACCAGCAGAATATCGCGAAACAATTTCTCAGGCACCTTCTGGAAGCCCTCGATTAGCAACTTGATTTGTTGGTCGATTTTGCCGAACAACTGCACCGCGAGCGCGCCCGCCTCACCGGGATTGGCCGCGACCGCATCAAAAAATCCGCCGGTTGCATACCAGAAGGAGCGTGATGGCGAGGCGACCTGCAAGGCTTCGATTGCGAGGGTCGCGTTGCGCATTTCGCGCGCCCCCCCGACCATGTCTTTGTCGCGCAGAAGTTTAAGGAGCCCGGCCTGATACATTCCGCGCCGCTGCTTGACCGCTTCCGAAAGCATCTCCGATTTGGGCAGTGCGACGGTGTCTTCCGGCGCCGGCATTGCCCGGCTCAGGTCGGGCGCGAATAAATCGCTTTCAGAGGCATCGCTTGCGCCGCGCGCCCTGTTCACCAGAAGGTAGGCAGGCGCAAGAATCATCGGTCGGTCGGTCTCGCCCGACATCAATATATCGAGGTAGGACGAGAGCGCAACCGTTGCCTTGCGTGCGGCGAGAATTCGCTGCGGTGCAATCGAGCGTGCATTGGGGTCGCTTTCCAGCGTTTCGACAAGTTTCTCGATTTCTTCGTTGAACCGGGTCGCCGCGCCCAAGCCGACCATCGACAGCGCCCCCGTTACCTGATGCAAGTGGGTGGCAACATATTTCGCGGCCTTGGTATCGCCGGGATCGGTGGCGAGTTTGTCGAGATGCGCGCGCGCCTCGGCAAGCGAATGCTCGATCTCCGCTTTTACCCAGGAAAGCGGGCCAATATCAAAGGTTGATGCGGGATTGGCGGCCATTTACGTTTTGTGCGGTATTGTGAATTTGCGGATGCTGATGCACCGTTGAACGGTACGCAACCGCTAGAGTTTGAAACCGGACACCGACGCCTTCAAATCGCTCGCCACTTCCGCGAGCTCCTTGATTGACGAAGCCGTCTGTTGCGTACCCACCGTTGTTTGCCTGTTGATCTCCAGAATATCCTGCATGTTTCGCGCCACCTTGTTGGCGGAGGCCGCCTGCGTTTGGGTATCGGTGGAGATTTTTTGAATCAGCGATGCCAGATTTTTAGTCACCGAATCGATCTCCGACAAAGCCTGACCCGCCGCATCCGACAGCTTGGCACCCTCGACAACCCCGGTGGTGGATTTTTCCATGGCAGCCACGGCGTCCTGCGTATCCGCCTGAATTGTCTTGACGATCGCGCCGATTTGTTTCGTTGCTTCGCCCGAGCGTTCGGCCAGACGCTGCACCTCTTCGGCCACCACCGAGAAGCCGCGCCCCGCCTCGCCCGCCGATGCCGCCTGAATGGCCGCGTTCAACGCCAGCACGTTGGTCTGTTCGGTAATGTCGGAAATGAGTTCCACAATTTCACCAATTTCCTGCGAACTTTCACCCAGTCGCTTGATGCGTTTTGAGGTTTCCTGAATCTGGTCACGAATATCGTTCATGCCCGAAATGGAATTTTGCACGGCCAGACGGCCTTTGTCCGCCGCCGCCAGCGAGCGCATTGCCACCTGTGAGGATTCTTCCGCGTTCGACGATACCTTGGTCAGTGTTTCGGCCACGCCCAACACGTCCTGTGTCGTGTCGCGAATTTCTCTGGATTGTTTTTCCGCCGCATCGAGTAGTTGCACCGACACTGCCTGAGCTTGCTGGGATTTGGCCGATACCTGGGTTGAGGCGTTGTTGACGCCGGTCACCAGTGTGCGAAGTTCATCGATCGTGTAGTTCATGGAGTCAGCGATCGCACCGGTGATGTCCTCGGTCACCTTGGCGCGTATCGTCAAGTCGCCGTCGGCCAGATCACCCATTTCATTGAGCAAACGCAAGATCGCTTCCTGATTTCGTTTGTTCTCAGCCTCGGAACCCACCGCACGTTTGCGTGCATCGGCAAGGAATGTGGCCGCGATCAACGCCAGGGAAATCAACGACAAAACGCCAAACAGGATCGCCAACATCAGCGATGTATTTTTCTTTTCCGCCGCCAGCGCAATTTGCAATGATTCCACGTTGGCCAACAGCGCCTCCGAACCCTGTTGCAGCGCGCGTCCTGACTGGCGTGCGGAAACAAGTTTTTGCACATTGCCGAGTATCGGGCCAACGTTTTTCTCGAACCCGTTAAATTGTTCGCGCAGCTTGGACGCCTTTGCCTTTGCGTCACCATCGCGCAGCGCCGTGATGCCCATTGATTCCGAGCCGTTTTCCAACGCCTTGAGAAGTTCCCGGAAATCATTGGTGTCCTTGGCCATCAGGAATGGAACGTCCGCCTCGATCACGTCGGCACCCAGAATTTCAGCCGATCCGCGACCGAGCCGTTCAGCGAGAAAGGTCAGCCGTGCGACTTTCAATACCTGTGCAGGCGGTGCGCCCGATTGCTGCATCAGCCCGGTCACATCCTGCGCAAGCGCGGCCAACTCTTCGGCCCCGGCACGCACTTGAGCAATATTGCGGGATAAATCGGCCAAGTCGGTCTTGGCGGAAAGTATTGCCGTCGCCGCGCCCGCGCTGTCGCCGAATCGCTTGGTGAGTTCCTCAAGCCGCGAATTCAGTTCCTCGCTGATCCTGGCGGTTGGCACTGTCGTGTCAAACGTTTTCTCGCCGGAAGGCGTTCCCTCGTTCAACACCTTTAGATAGCGCTCGAACTCGTCCCGGCTATCCTGCAGCTGAGGAAACGAGGCCGGATCGCCGCGCGCGGCGAGACCGGCCGATTTCGCCAGTCGCTGCGTATGAAACTGAAGCTGCGACGTAATGTTCGTGTAAACCGAAAGGTTGCTGCGATTGATAGCGTCCAGAACGATGGCACCAATGGTCAACGCGCCAAAAAAACCGGCGATGATTAACAGGATGGGCAATTGCTTTTCAGCGGGGCGATCACCGATGAATGGCAATTTGAATACCCGACCGTTGCTTTGCGTTTTTTGCCCCTTCGTGACTTTGGTGGCGGCGACTTCGGCTTTTATTTTCCGCGTTTGATCCCCG
>JANLQC010000279.1:0-2400 GCA_031367575.1 Betaproteobacteria bacterium
AAGTGTTGGGCCTGGTTCTTGCGATAGCCGGACACGCGTCGAATGCGATTGGGTCAGAAATCGCTAGGCTAGTGGAAGTAGGCGTATGGCCCGACCCGAGGTTGAAAGCGGCTTATAGGTAATATCCAGCGCGCCGCAAGCCCTTTGCTGTTGCGCAAAACCAGTTTCTTGTAATCATCGACCCAGCCGATCACGCCGAAGCCGATGGTGGTAACCAGGCAGGCCCACACATAACGGTTTTCCAGGTCACCCCACAGCAGGGTCGTGATGGCGACCGACACCAGAATCAGCGCACCACCCATGGTCGGTGTACCGGCCTTGATCAGGTGCGACTGCGGGCCATCGTCGCGCACCGATTGGCCGATTTTCATGTCGGTCAATTTGCGAATCATGCGCGGCCCGATCAGAAACGAGATTGCCAGCGCCGTCATCGCCGCCAGCACGGCGCGCAACGTGATGTACTGGAAGACGTTGAACGGCCGGATTTGCATGTCCTTGCCCAGCCATTGGAACAGTTCGAGCAACATTTAGTGTTGGCCTCCGCCGTAGTGGGGCACCAGCTTTTCGACCACCCGTTCCATTTTCATGAAGCGCGAACCCTTGACCAGCACCGTGGTGTGCGGCCCCAACAGCGGCAGCAGCGTTGAGACCAACTCATCGACGGAATCAAAATGTGCGGCACCGTCCCCTGCCGCCGCGATGGTTTCGCGCGACATTTCACCCAACCCCAATATTTTTTCCACCCCCGCCGCACGCGCATAGGCCCCGATGTCGCGATGCAGCGCGGCACTTTGTGACCCCAGCTCAGCCATGTCGCCCAACGCCAGATAGCGCGGCGGATTTCTCGCCGCCAGCACGCGGATCGCCGCCTTCACCGAATCGGGATTCGCGTTGTAAGTGTCGTCGATGATGGTGGCCGAATTGTGGCCGGTGAAGGTACGCAGCCGTCCCGAAACACCGGAAAAACTCTCGAGGCCACGGCGAATGGTTTCCAGCGGCACGCCCAGCGCCAGAGCGCCCGCCGCTGCGGCGAGCGCGTTGGCCTGGTTGTGTTCGCCGGGCACCTGCAGGCGCACCGTGACTGCCGCACCCTGCCAACGGATATCGAGCGTGTCAGTGCCGAACGTGGCCGACACGTCGTCTTCCGGTGCGACGCCGAAACCGATCACGCGTTGTCCGTTCGCGTTTGCCGCAAGATTGGTCCGCCAGAGAGTTCCGAAGCGATCATGCATGTTCACGACCGCAACACCGCCCGATGTCAGCGCGCCAAAAATTTCCCCCTTTGCCAGCGCAATCGCCTCGCGGCTGCCGAGTTCACCGATATGCGCCGTGCCGGCCATCGTCACCATCGCCACATCCGGATCCACCAGGCGCGTGAGCGTATCGATTTCGCCGGGATGATTCATGCCGAGTTCAAACACCGCGTAACGATGCTGCGCGCGCAATCGCAGCAGCATTTGCGGCACGCCGATATCATTGTTGAGATTGCCTTCGGTCGCCAATACCTGTTCACTGTTGCCGGTATGCGCAACGAGAATGCCGCGCAACATTTCCTTCACGGTGGTCTTGCCGTTGCTGCCGGTCAACGCGATCACCTGCGGGTGAAATCGTTTGCGCCAAAGCGCGCCAATTTTGCCGTACGCGGCGCGCGCACTGTCGACGATGAGTTGCGGTGGTGATTCACCCGGCACCGCACGATCAACCAATGCGGCCGCCGCACCCCGCGCGTGCGCGTTGGCAAGGTGATCATGCCCGTCAAAGTTTTCACCCTTGATGGCAACGAACAGGTCGCCCGCCTGCAATGAGCGCGTGTCGGTGGACAAACCGCTGATTTCAATATTGGGCACGCCGCGCCTGACTGCCAATTGGGCGGCAATATCGATCAGGCGCATCGAAAATCCGCCATTCATGATCGCGCCCCGCGCCATGTTGACAATGCCTCCTGCGCCACTTCAACATCGCTGAAGTGGTGCTTGGCCTCGCCGACGATCTGGTAATCCTCGTGACCCTTTCCGGCGATGACGACGATGTCGCCGGCGTTGGCTTCGTTCAGTGCTTCAAAGATCGCCTGCTGACGGTCAGGCACGGTGCGAAACGACGCGGCCCCTTTGTTGGCGTTGGCGTTGGCACCGACCGCCATCCCCGCGACGATATCGGCAATGATCAAAGCCGGATCCTCGGTACGCGGATTGTCGGAGGTGACGATGGTGAGATCGGCAAAGCGTGCCGAGATCGCACCCATTTGCGGACGTTTGCCGCGATCACGATCCCCACCGCAGCCGAACACCGAAATCAGCCGGCCGTTTTCCGGCACGATCGCCGATAACGTCGACAATGCTTTTTCGAGCGCATCCGGCGTGTGCGCGTAGTCCACCACCACCACCGGTTTGCTGATGTGGC
>JANLQC010000290.1:0-10316 GCA_031367575.1 Betaproteobacteria bacterium
GGGCCGGTGCAAGCGCAAACAAGTCTTACCGTAAATGGCACCATGTGCCCGGGCGCGACCGTCACCACGACGGTAACTTCGACTGGCAATACAGTGGCAATTAATACGTCCAATTGCAGTGCACCAGCCGCGACCCCCCCAACCATTTCCAATGTTCCGCTTCCTGCCGGTAACGTGGGTGCCATATATAGCTATCAGTTCACCACCGCGACAGGCACCCCGCCCATCACTTGGAGTGTCACCAGTGGCGCATTGCCTACCGGCCTCACGCTTTCTGGCGGCGGCGTGGTAAGCGGCACACCGAGTACTGCCGGCCCGTTTACGTTTCAAGTGACCGCGTCCAACGGAACCGCGCCTGCGGCAGTATCTCCGAGCTATATCGTGACGATCACCAATTTGCCGGTCATCATCAGTGCAGCACCCCCGAATGGAACACCAAACGTCGCGTACACACACACGTTTACCGCCAACCAAGCCGTCACGGCCTGGTCGGCTTCACCTGCACTGCCTGCTTGGTTATCCCTAAATGCGACGACAGGCTTCTTAGGTGGAAATCCGCTAACAGCGAACGCGGGTACCGTCAACTTCACCATTTCGGCGGCTACCGCGAACGGAACGGCCACACAGGCCGTTGCATTTAGTGTGATCGCGCCTACCCCGCCCGCCTTTACCAGCGGTGTACCTACTGCGGGCGTTGTCGGCTCACCATATAGCTTTGCGTTTACCGCATCCGGATCCCCGGCCCCGACCTTTTCCCTGGTGACGCCCAATTCACAGCCGACGGGCCTGTCCCTGTCAACTGGCGGCGTGCTGAGCGGGACGCCCAGCATCGCAAGCACGTTCATGTTTGCCGTTCAGGCGAGCAACTCCGCCGGCACCGCCGTTTCGCCTTTAACTGGAAACCTTAGCGTCGTGATCGGTCCCGCAGTAGCACAAACCGGTGCCGTGACGGCGGACATTTCTGGCAATCTCATTCCGAGACCCGTTTCGAGAGCTGCCAAGGCTATTCTTGCCCCGCATGCTGGGCTAAACGGCGGCGGTACCATATCCGGTCAGGAATGGCGCGGTTGGGCACCGGATCCAACGCGCTGTAGCGGCACGCCTGCCATTACCCGCTATTGGTATCACAATATCGACATCCTGGATTATGGTCAGCAGAATGCCTTGGATTATTTGGACTTTGCACCAAATCAAGCGGCCACATTTGCGTTTATGCCCGCCACGCCCGCAGCAAACAACAGTCAGGTGGGCAGGATATTCATTACCACAGGCCCGAATGCGACACCCGCGCCGACGTTTGTGTCGATTTCAACGTCTCCATGTGACTTCGATGTCTCGAAAGTGGTTGCGGCGGATCCGTGCTACAAAACAGGGGCAAGTGAAAATGGCATGACGTTTCAAATCACCACCAACCCAACCAGTCCCGTTTGCAAACTAACCCCTGGCACCCAGTATTATCTGAATCTTCGTTTTCAGGATGCGCGACCTGCACCCACGGGTTCGCCGACTGTCGACGGATGCGCCGTTGCGCTGCCTGCCGGTTATGCAACTTGCGGTGCGCTGCTGCAGATCCTGACATACTAAAAATTCTGGTTTAACTCTGTACACAGGCGGAATTCGATTCCGCCTGTATTTTTTCATCGACTCAATATGATCATGCGACTCAAACTCCTTTCGCTTGTCCTGTTTGCCTATGTCGTGCCTGCACCGGTGATTCATGCGCAAACCGCTTCCCTCCTGCCGCCGGAAAAAGTGCTCGCCGCCAATCAGCGCACGTCTATCACGTACGCGGATTTCGAGGCGGAACTTGCGCGTATCCCGCCGCGCGATCAGTTTGAGTTCCTGTTGGATCGCCAGCGGCTCGCGCAAATGGTCGATAACATTCTGCTCAACAAAACGCTGGCCATCGAGGCACGTGAAAACAAGCTTGACGGCGATGCCAAGGTGCAAGCTGAAATCCGTAATCAAACGGACAAGGTGCTGGCCAAGTATCGCGGCCAGCAAGTGCAAATCAATGCGCCGAAAATCAACTACCTTCCGCGCGCCCGCGAAATATATCTTGCCAATCCTGAACGATTCACCACGCCACCACTGCATGATGTCTGGCATGCGTTGGTCAGCCTCAAGGGTCGCACCCGGGAACAGGCCAAGGCTCGGGCCGAAGAAATTCGCGGCAGGTTATTGGCGGGCGAATCCGCCGAGCTGCTTGCTACTTCGTTATCCGACGATGAATCAGCAAAAACGAACAAGGGTAATCTCGGTCGCGCGGACACCAAGAACTACGATGTGCGTTTCGCCGCCGCGGTCAAAAAACTCAAGGTGGGCGAAGTATCGCCGGTGTTCGAATCGGACTACGGATATCACGTCGCAAAACTGCTCGAATACGTCGCCCCCGTGCGGCACCCGTTTGAGGCCGTGAAAGAGGAGCTCCTCCACGAGGTTGAATCGCAGTATCTCCGGTCGGTATGGGATAACCACTTGCGGCGAATTAGGAACGACCCGAAGCTCTTTGTGGATGCCGAAGCGCTGGACATATTGCGTCCCAAACTGCCACCCATTCCGCCGCTCGTTCCTGCCGCTGCAGCGCCAAAAAAGTAGCGTGATTGCGCCGTGAACGCGCAAGGTTATCCCGTGCTGCTGGCCCGTTTCACCGAGCGGGAAATATTTTCCCGTTTTGCGGGCAGCGCGTTAGGGTTTCTGTGGGCGTTGCTCGGCCCGCTGATGTTGTTGGCGATTTATTCGTTCGTCTTCGGCCAACTCTTCCAGCAGCGCATTGCCGATCTGGGTACCGAGAGTTACACACTGTTTGTTGCCGCCGCAATGTGGCCATGGATGATGTTTTCCGATGGCGTGTTGCGTGCAATGCAAAGCATTCACAGCAACGCAGCACTGGTGAAGAAAGTGGCATTTCCGCACCTGTTGCTGGTGTTGGCCGCCGTCAACGGCGTATTTCTGATGCATCTGGCCGGATTCGTGGCAGTACTCACGGTTCTGGCCATCGCCGGTTTGCCCATTCGGCTGTCGGGAATTCCGGTCGCGCTATTGGCGATCACTACGCTGTATTTTCTTGCCTTCGCGGTGGGTGCCATTCTGGCGGCATTGCAAACCCTGCTACGCGATGTTGAACAGGCGGTCACCCCGGCGATGATGATGCTTCACTATCTGACGCCGGTGTTGTATCCCCTGACCCTGATTCCTGCGGAATACCGGCACTGGCTGAGCTGGAATCCACTCGCGTTTCTCATGCAACGCCTGCGTGACGGCCTGTTGCTTGGGGGGGGCATTCATATGGGCGACTTTTTGATGCTGTTCGCGAGCATGATGATTGCGCTGCTTGGCGTCGCGTTCTTTTCGCGGCTTTCGCCTTATTTCGAGGACTTTCTTTAGCCCGAAACCGTTGTTGTTGCGCGCGGCAGCAATGTTTCCGGATGCCACAATGGTTCCGGCTGCTGCTGGCAACCGTCACTCGTTTATAATTGCCGCCTCAGTCTCTGCCGCCCTCTGTTAATCCCGCACACCTGAATTTCCTCGCGCCTAATCGCGTTCCATCCCTGTGCCCAACTCCGCTCCCGAATGTCTGGTCCAAATTGACGGCATCGGCAAAGACTATCCCATCATCCGCACCGGTTCAGGCCGCTTGCAGACGATATTCGAGCTGCTTTCCGGGCGCGCAATCCACGATTATTACCGCGCCGTCGAAGGCATTACGCTCCATATTCCGCGCGGAGAATCGTGGGGCATCATCGGCGAAAATGGTGCCGGCAAATCGACGCTGCTGAAAATAATTGCCGGCGTCGTCAAGGCCTCACGCGGCAAGATGATCGTGCGGGGGCGGATAAGCGCATTGCTCGAACTTGGCACCGGTTTTCATCCCGAATACAGTGGCCGTGACAATATTTTTCTGGCCTCCGCGCTGATGGGCTGGAGCCGCGCCGACACATTGGAACGGGTCGACAACATTCTCGGCTTCGCCGATATCGGTACGCACATCGACCAACCGGTCAAAACCTATTCCTCGGGCATGGTGGTGAGATTGGGCTTCGCCGTTGCCACCGCGATGTCGCCGGATCTGCTCGTCACCGACGAGGTGCTGGCGGTGGGCGATGAATCATTTCAGAAAAAGTGTTTGCGCTGGATGGAAAACTTCCGTGCGCGCGGCGGCACGTTATTGTTGTGTTCGCACAGCATGTATCACATTCAATCGCTTTGCCAGAAGACCCTTTGGATACACGGCGGGCAGGCGCGCATGCAAGGCGAAACCTTCGCGGTTACCCAAGCCTATCTTGCCCATCACGAAGCGAAAAACCGGCGCGAAACCGAACTCGCACCGCCACCTGCGGGCGGCGCCCCTTATCCGCTGCTGGATGCGATTTGGGTGGAAGATGTTACGGGATTGTCGCGTGAGTCTTTCGACATGGGGGAAGACATCGTCCTGAGCGGAATTTTTGTGAGCCCGGACGATGAATCCACCGTGATCATGGCCGGGATTACGCGCATGGATGGGACACCCGTGTTTGGAACGTTTTCCAACGACGCCGGATTCACCGCCAATCGATTGGCGTCGCAGCGGTTCGGATTCCGGTTTGCGATCATTGCCAATACCTTGTTGCCTGGCATGTACCATTTTCGCGCGCATACACTTGATGAACACGGTCTGCGCATGTTCGATACGCGTGAACTCGTGGTCACCGTTCGCGGGAAGACCCGTGACCATGGCCTGGTGCGGATCGAGCATCGCTGGCAGCCGGGTCGCGAGCGGAAATCTTGACCGATATTTGCGCATGAGTGTCAGCGGATCGGAAATTGAGCTGCGCCGCTTGTCGGCAGACGCGCTGGCCCATCAAAACGCGGGCCGCTTTGCCGAGGCCGCGCAGGGTTACGCGACCCTGCTATCGCGCGCACCTCTGGCATGGGCCGCCTGCTACAACCTCGGGTTGGTGTATCAGCATCTTCAGCGATTGCCTGAGGCGGCGGAAATGTACGCGCGTGCGGTGCGCATCAATCCGAATCTGGCCGAAGGCTACAACAACCTCGGCAATGTCCTGAAGGCGCTGAGCAACGAATCGACCGCCATGGAAGCCTTTGAAAAGGCGCTGGCGCTCAATCCGCATTTATCCGAAGCGGCCTACAACCTGGCCATCATGCTGCAATCGCGCGGTCGTCTGGATGATTCGATTGCCGCACTGCGCAATGCGCTTGCGCACAATCCTTCGCACGACCCTGCCTGGGACGCGCTCTATCGTGCATTGTTGGGTCTCGGGCGGCAGGAAGAGGCGATCGCGGCGTTCCTCGAATGGGAACGCTTCACGGCAACCTCGCCGGAGCGGGTGGTCGCGGGCCTCGCCCTATGCCGCCCGATGGGGGACCGGGTGCGAGAGGAGCGATACCTTTCGTTGGCTTTGACCTGGCCCTTTGATTCCTTCACGCCGGAACAATTCGCGCCGGTGCTGGGAATGATCCAGTACTTTGACGTGACCGGCGAGGCAATGCTTCGATGTTATCGCCGCTACGATGCCGCCGTGTCCGCGCGCCGTCCGGCGCAGATCGCATTGCTCGCCCGGCGTGCGGCGGATCCGCGCGTTCGCGTCGGATATGTATCCGGCGATTTTCGGCAGCACGTGATGGGGCGTCTGATGCTGGATGTCATCGCGCGCCACGACCACACGCGATTCTCGATTTTCCTCATTTCAACCTGCGCAAAGAATCAACACGACGCAACCACCGCAGAGTTTCAGCGACACGCCGATGGATTTGCCGATGTCAGCGGGCTCGATGATTTCGCCGCCGCCAAGAGCATTGCTGAAGCGGATATCGACATCCTCGTCGATCTTGCCGGACACACCGATTCCTCGCGGCCCGGCATTTACGCGCATCGACCGGCAAGAACCATCGTCACGCATCTTGGCTATCATGGCGGCCTCGGCATGAGTTCCGTCGATTACAAGCTGACCGACCGCGTCGCGGATCTTGATCATGCTGCCGGTATGCAGATTGAAAAGCCATATTTTCTTGATGCCGGTGTCTTCCCTTTTTCACGGGTCGCGCCGGCACCTGTCAATCCGCAAACCGGTGCCAGTCTGGATCTTGAGGGCAAGTTCGTATTTGGTGCATTCCTGAACCTGTCAAAACTCTCGCCACGTTGCCTGAGTGTCTGGGCGCGTGTGCTGGACACCCTGCCCGAGGCGATCCTGTTGTTTTCGCCGCTGGTCGCGGCCGAGAAAACCGCGATTGCGCGGGTGGTTTCAAGCGCGGGCATCGATTCCACACGCGTTGCCATCGTATCAGTTGACAATATCGACGCCTCGCTCCGTGCGCGTTATCGCCTGGTCGATGCGGTCATGGATACGTTTCCCTATGCCGGGGGTGACACCACCCTGGCCGCGCTCGACATGGGTGTTCCCGTCGTGACCTTGGCCGGCCAGCGGCACAGTGAACGAATTGGTGCCAGCATTCTTGCGCACCTTGGCATCGACGCGTTAATTGCCGACTCCGACGAAACATTCGTCGCCATTGCCGTCAGGCTTGCGCGCGACACGGAGTTCATGACCGGAATCCGCAAAAAAATTGCCGTTGCCACCGACGCGGCGGCGGGCAACGCGGATGCGTACACGCGTTCGCTCGAAACTGCATTTGTCCAAATGGCGATGCAAAAGTCGCCGATGGCGACGATGAAATTATCGGCGCGCCAATTCTTCACCACTTTGCACGACGCGATGCGCCGGCAAGCTGACGCGGACGACGACAAATCGCGCCTGGCGATCGCCGCGACCTTCGCGAATTTGCGAATCGAGCAACCTGACTATGCGCCGCTGCTGCGGGCGCAAGGACAGCTTGCACAGGAAATGAACAATTTGCCACTGGCATCCGATTGCCTCGAGGCCTTGCTTCAACAATTTCCGGACGATATTGACGCGCGGCTGAATCTTGCCGGCTTCTTGATCGAACAAGGTGCCGCCCGCGACGCATTGATGGTTCTCGACGACGCATCCGGCGCGGTGGGGGTCAATGTGCGGGTGCTTAGATTGCAAGTTCGCGCGCACGGCCAGTTGCGCCAGTGGGCAGTGGCACGCCGCTTCAGTGACGCCGCGATGGGCATTGCGCCAACCGACGCGGAAACAATTTTTTGGCACGGCACCGTGCTTTCGCACACGGGTGAAATAGAGTCCGCGCTCTTGCATTTTAATCGCGCACTGATATTGGCACCCGATCACGTCGCGGCCGCCTACAACGCCGGTGTGTTGCTCGGGGAATCGGGTAATCACGCCGATGCCGAAAAAGTCTTCCGGCGTGTTTTGGGAAGCGCGCCGGAGCCGCAAGTGCATATGTGCCTGTTGCGCAACCTTATGGCACAGGGGCACCGAAGCGAATGGATGCGGTTGGCGGAGCAGTTTGTCGCAGCCTATCCTGTATCCGACTTTTCGCGGTTGTTGCAAAGTCGGAATGCGCGTTATCGGGGCGATTTGACACGCGAAGCCGAACTGTTGCTTCCGCTGGCCGAGGCCGCAACCATGCGGGATATTGACGCCGAAACCATTGAACTGATTGGCGAGTTGCTGGCAATTCTTCCGCATCACGACATTTCGGCCCGCCTGATTCAACAGCTGCATGTTCGCTTTGCCGATGCGCTTGGCGCGACGTTTCCGGTATCCGCCGAACATGTACCGCGCGTGCGGGATACGAATGGGGATCGTTTGACACTTGGCTATCTTGTCGATTTTTCACTTCCATTCATGTCGAATCTGATCCTCGGACTGGTGCGGCACCAAGATCGTGAGCGATTCGGAATCGTCATTTATGCGATGAGTCCTGCGAATCGGGTACCTCAGGAAGTGCGTGATTTGTGGGACTTGAAAGTGGTTTTACTCGCGGCGTTGGATGAGTTTAGTGCCGCAGAACTTATCCGCGCTGATCACGTCGATGTATTGATTGACGCATCCGGTTTCGGCACGTACGCGAAACCCGGCCTGCTCTCATATCGTCCCGCCGCCGTGCAAATCGCGCTGCCAGGTTTGGATCGACCCGGGGCGATGGGTGGCCTTGATGGCAGATTATCGGATCGGATACTGGATCCCGCCATGGATACCAACGCCGAGGTTGTGCCGCCCGTACCCTGGCGTGTCGATGGTTGTGTGTTGCCGGTCCAGCCGGCCGCGATGACCGCGCCTTCATCATTGCGCACCGCGCTTGGAATTCAAGAGGGCACGCCGGTATTCGGCGTGCTGGCACCGGTCGGCCACCTGTCGCTGCGATGCGCGGGCTTGTGGAAACAGCTTTCAACGCGCGTACCCGACGCGGTGTTTCTGCTGCGCCCGATCGACGAGAATGACATCGTCCCAATTCAAAAAATCCTGATCAATGCGGGCATCGATGCTGCGCGGCTTTTCTTAATGCCATTGCCCGTATTGCGCGACGCCGACCCCACGTTTTCCGGCCTGGTGGATATCATTCTCGATACCCTTCCTGCCAGCGACTATATCGGTGTTCGCGCTTCAATTCTTGAGGGTATTCCCATGGTGACCATGTCAGGACGGATGGCCACTGAGCGCGTCGGCACCGCGCTCATGACGCATCTTGGATTGACCGAAGGGATCGCCCAAAGCGGTCGCGATTATTTGGATATCGCCGCAGGCTGGGCGGCAAACCCGACGGCGCGTATGAGCCATACGGCGCGTGCCCGGAAGGCGTGGCAGGAGGCATCTCAAACGGGCGCGCCGTTTTCCATGGGGTCATATACAGCGCGAATTGAAGCCGCCGTGATTGAAGCCACCGCATTGCACGCCATCAGTGAACAGGCGAAGACCGGGAAATAATATGGCGTACACGCTGGCCGAAGCGGTGGCCCTCTTGCAAAACTCACAAGTTGACGACGCGATCCGGCATTTGACGCGGCTCACTTCCACGCCGCCGCCCAATGCAGACGCCTACCGGTGGCTCGCTATTGCCCATGCGCACAAGCGGGATTTTGAGAAGGCGCGACGCGCGATCAATGCCGCCATCGAAATCAAACCGGTCAATGCGGATTGTTATTTGACGGCCGCCAATATTGAGCAGGATCTGGGCAACCATTTGGCCGCCATTGAATTGCTGCAGCAGGCAAACCGCATGCATCCCAATTTCGCGGAAGGACGGAATAATCTTGGCATTATCCTCACTGATCTTGGTCGAATTGGCGAAGCAATGCCGGTCTTTCTCGAGGCGATCCGCCTGAAACCAGACTATGCACGCGCGCATGCCAACTTGGCGGCGGCGCAATTGCGGTCATTGCAATTGGACGATGCATTGGCATCTGCAAGCCGCGCGGCGGCGCTTCAGCCCGACTATGCGCATGCGCATCATCTTTGTGGTGCCGCGTTGGTGATGCTGGGGAATTCCATTGCCGCCGAGGCAAGCCTCGTGGTTGCGCTTCGTTTGAAACCGGATTTTGTGGAAGCCTCGCTGCTACTCGCCAAGACGCTGATAAAGTTAAGGCGCGTTGACGAGGCAGAGCTTGTGCTTCAGCGTGCGCTTGCACTTTCGCCGAATCACCCGGAACTTTGGTCCACACTTGGCGATATTCCAGCGCAACGCGATGATTTGCCGGCGGCACTCGCCGCCTACCAGCGTGCGCTTCAATTGCGTCCAAATGACATTTCAACCGCCAATCGCGCCGCATTGCTTCTGCCGAACATTTATCACGACGAGGCCGATATAGCCCGACACCGGGTCCAATTGACAAAACGCGTCGAACAGCTTCGTGACAACGTGCCTTTGTTCGCGCAATCATTGCGACCGGAACGATTCGGCGACGCTATTTCAAATAGCTTTCTGCTTGCCTATCAAGGTGGTAATGACCGGGAACTTCAGCGCGCTTACGCAGATTTTGTCCGTGACATAGTCGAGCGCACGTTGCCCGACGCGTTACGGGTGTTACCGCGACTCTATCCAAAGAGCCGCCGGATTCGCATCGGTTTTTGTAGCCGTTTTTTCTACCTAAGCACGGTTGGAAACTATTTCGCCAGTTGGATCACTGATCTGGATCGCGGCGTCTTCGAAATTTTCCTGTATCACACGCATGTGGTCGAAGACGGCCTGACGGAGCGCTTAAGAGGCGCCTGCGATCACTTCTCGCAGGCCGAAGAAAGCTTTGCATACTTTCGCGAAAAAATTCGAGCCGATGAACTCGATATCCTCATTTACCCAGAGATCGGCATGGACAGAATTGTCTATTTGCTCGCGTCCCTGCGTCTTGCCCCCATCCAGATTGGCGCCTGGGGCCACCCCGTCACGCCTGGACACCGTAGCATCGACTACTTCATTTCGTGCGCCGCCATGGAGCC
>JANLQC010000299.1:0-4056 GCA_031367575.1 Betaproteobacteria bacterium
TGGTAGCCGTATTGATTCGCGATGATGTTGAAAGGCACTTTTCCCGGCCGAAAGCCGGACATTTTTGCGGTGCGCGCAATCTGCTTGAGCTTGGTCGCGATTTGCGATTCGATTTCAACGGCAGGCAACGAAAGGATCAGATTCCGTTCCAGACGGCTGACCGTTGCAGCGATTGCTGCGCCGGGCGGAATGGATGAACCCGAAGTACCCGAAGGATTGGCTTGTGCTTGCATGACAGTCCGTAGGGCCTTGGGCGTTGGCTACTGGGCGACCCGGTTGATGCGAAACGATCTGGCCACCGGCCCGCAATCGGGCGTCCGCAAAGTAGTTGTTGAGTTTTGTGATGGTGCGAAAGAAGGGACTCGAACCCCCACGCCGTGAGGCGCTGGAACCTAAATCCAGTGCGTCTACCAATTCCGCCACTTTCGCCCAGATTGTCGAATTGCTTCATTGTTTCATTACCGCGCGCATTTTACCCGAAACCGCCCGGCATCGCGCGCGTGCGGGGGCTTTTTTGTTCCGGCCCGCCATCCAAAACTCATGCGAAAGTCGTTGTTTTGCAAATATAATTCGCCAACAATTGACAACGCCACCAAAATCCCTCGCACGTGCCCGTCGAACATTACGAAAACTTTCCGGTCGCGTCCTGGCTGCTGCCACGCAAACTTCGGCATCCGATCGAGGTCATCTATGCGTTCGCACGTTCCGCCGACGATTTCGCGGACGAGGGCTCGCTTTCCATCGCAGAACGTCTGGCGCTGCTGGACAATTACCGGCGTGAGTTGGACGGAATTGACGCCAACACAAAATCTTCAGCACGGTTGTTTGCCGAACTTGCGCTCGTCATCCGCCAACACCAATTGCCGATTTCGCTGTTTCGAGACTTGCTTGATGCGTTCACGCAGGATGTCAACAAAACCCGCTATGCCGATTTCGCGGAACTCATGGACTATTGTCGGCGATCCGCAAACCCGATCGGTCGCCTGCTGCTGCATCTCAATGAAATGACGACACCGCCAAATCTGGCTTGGAGCGATTCGATTTGCTCCGCGTTGCAACTCATCAATCATTGGCAGGATGTGGCCATTGACTGGAAAAAAAACGAGGGTGGCCGTGTTTATTTGCCGCAGGAAGATCTGGCCCGTTTTGCCTTGTCCGAAAACGATATCGCCACACAATCAATCAGCGATGGGTGGCGCCACATGATGGCGTTTCAATGCGAACGCGCCCGCAACATGATGCTCGCCGGTCGCCCGCTCGGCCGGGTGCTGCCAGGCAGAATGGGCGCGGAACTCAGATTGATCATGGCGGGTGGCTTGGCAATTGCCGATAAAATTGATGCGATTGGCGGTGATGTATTCCGGCATCGACCGCGCCTTGGCAAATGGGATTGGCTCCAAATCGCGCCGCGCGCACTGGTATTTTCATGACGCCCGACCAATACTGCCGGATCAACCAAACCGCGCAAAGCCGCGCACTGACCGTGCGCCCGCTTTGTTTTGGCCGACGGGTTGCACCATGACGCCCGACCAATACTGCCAAAACAAAGCGGCCCGAAGCGGTTCCAGCTTTTACTACAGTTTCCGTTTTCTGGCACCGGATCGCCGCCGCGCGATTACCGCGCTCTATGCCTTTTGCCGCGAGGTTGACGATATCGCCGATGAGGTCGCCGATATCGATGTCGCGCGCGCGAAGCTCGGCTGGTGGCGCGCCGAACTCGCCAATTTATTCAGCGGTCATCCGCAGCATCCGGTAACCAAGGCATTGGAGCCTGCAACCAAATCTTTCGGGGTTGATCAGGCACGACTGAACGAAATCATCGACGGCATGGAAATGGATCTGACCCGCCATCGATACAGCGATTTCGATTCACTCAAACTTTACTGTCACCGCGTGGCCGGCGTTGTCGGTCAGTTGTCGGCGAGCATTTTCGGATATTCACTTCCGCAAACATTGGAGTACGCCGAAAATCTGGGGCTCGCGTTTCAATTGACCAACATCATTCGCGATGTTGGCGAAGACGCGCGCCGTGATCGAATTTATCTTCCTGCGGACGAGTTGCGGCGCTATGGTGTGACGGTCGAGGACATCGTTGGCGCACGCGAGACACCAAACTTTCAGCAGCTCATGGCATTTCAAACTGAACGGGCAAAGTCCTTGTACGACGCGGCTTTCCGGGCACTTCTGCCCCAAGACCGGCGTCCACAAAGGCCCGGCCTTATCATGTCGGCAATTTACCGCACGCTACTTGACGAAATCGAGCGCGACGGCTTCAAGGTTTTGACCCAGCGCACCTCGCTCACACCGCTGCGAAAATTGTGGATCGCGTGGCGCACCTGGGTGGTGGCGTGACGCACCCATCCGACCCGGCCAACCCATCCAACGCAAGTCGCCCGCGAGTCGCCGTTGTCGGCGGCGGGTATGCGGGCATGGCGGCGGCAGTGTCGCTCGCGGAGCGCGGAATTCGCGCCAGTATTTTTGAATCGGCCAAGTCGCTCGGCGGACGTGCGCGGCGCGTCGATTATCGCGGTGAAGTCCTCGATAACGGCCAGCATATTCTTTCCGGTGCGTACCTCGAAACCCTGCGGTTGATGGCCTTGGTGGGGGTGGCGCACACCGCCACCAAACGCATACCGTTGCGGCTCGACATGCCTCCCCATTTTTCACTGCGCGCGCCAGCCTTGATCGCGCCATTGCATCTGGCATGGGCGCTTGTTTTCGCCAAGGGGCTTGAATGGTCTGATCGTTTTGCCGCCATACGATTCATGCAGGCGTTGAAGCGCGCCAATTTTCGCGTCGATGCGGCCATGAGCGTCGAAACGCTGCTCGAAACGCAACGGCAGCCCGCCAATCTCATTCGCCACCTCTGGCAACCGCTCACCGTTTCCGCGCTAAACACGCCGATTGCGATTGCCTCCGCGCAAATATTCGTCAATGTGTTGCGCGACGCGCTGGCATCGAACCGGAAAGCGAGCGATCTCATTTTGCCGCAGACCGATTTATCCGCGCTCTTTCCCGCGACCGCCGCAACCTGGCTCGCCGCACAGCGTGTTGAAGTCAAGCCTGGCTTACGTGTCAAAAAAGTCGCCGTGAATGGATCCTCGTTTGGAATTGAAACCGATCTCAATACGACTAATTTCAGCGCCGTGATTGTTGCCATCGGCCCACACCAGTTTGATTCAATTTCACTTCCCACCGGCTGCGCACCGGCAACGCCGTTTGCCTACGAGCCGATTGTCACCATTTACCTGAAATTCGACCAACGGGTGCGATTGCCATACCCGATGCTCGGACAAGCCGATGGATTAGTCCAATGGTTTTTCGATCGACGCCAACTTGCCGTGAGCGACGCGGCAGCGTCAACGAATGACGGCCTGATTGCGGCGGTGATCTCCGCTTCGGGGCCACATGAAGACTTGTCGCAAGAACAACTCTCCATGCGCGTATTGGCGGAACTGGCACAGCACACCGGCCCCCTGCCCACGCTGGCTTGGCACAAGGTGGTAACGGAAAAGTTCGCGACATTTTCCTGCACGGCACAGATCCAGTCACAACGGCCGGCCGGCATCACCGCCACAAGGGGAATATTTCTCGCCGGCGATTACACGGCCGGCGAGCATCCGGCCACAATCGAAGGCGCGGTGCGAAGCGGTATTGCCGCGGCGCAAGGCGCTGCCGACTTTCTGAACTTCGACTGATTCTGTCGCCAACAATGCCTCTTCAAATCCTCACGCTGCCAATCGATTACCAGCCCGCCGCCAGCCTGCTGGAAAACCGCGTGATTCTGGTCACCGGCGCCGGGCAAGGCCTTGGTCGCACGGCCGCGCTTGCCTTCGCACGGCATGGCGCAACCGTCATATTGCATGGCCGCAATATCCCAAAACTCGAGGCCGTCTATGACCTGATTGAATCGGAAGGCCACTCGCAGCCGGCCATCATGCCGCTTGATTTCGCCGCTGCCAGCCAGACCGAACTCGACGGATTCGCGCACTCAATCCAGACCACACTTGGTCGTTTGGATGGCATTTTTCATGCGGCCAGCCACTTCGTTTCGCC
>JANLQC010000313.1:0-1818 GCA_031367575.1 Betaproteobacteria bacterium
CGCCATGACAATTTCCGCAAACGCCATTGGTGCCATTGTGCTCGCCTATCTGATCGGCTCGCTGTCGTTTGCCGTGATCGTCAGTTGGGCGATGGGCATGCCCGATCCGCACACTTACGGTTCCGGCAATCCGGGCGCGACCAACGTGTTGCGCAGCGGCAAGAAACTGGCCGCACTGTTGACGCTGATCGGCGACGCGGGCAAGGGCTGGTTTGCGGTGTGGCTGGCAAAGGCTGTCGCCGGCCAATTTGGCTTGAGCGACGCCACCATCGCCGCGGTTGCGGTCGCTGTTTTTCTCGGCCATTTATTTCCGGTGTTCTTCCGGTTTCTGGGCGGAAAAGGGGTGGCCACGGCAGCGGGCATTTTGATCGCCATCGATGCCCGAATGGGATTCTCCATTATCGCCACCTGGCTGGTGATCGCGCTCGTGTTCCGCTATTCCTCACTCGCGGCGATGGTTGCCACGTTGGCTTCACCGCTGTTTTGCTATTATTTTTTGGGTGCGTCCGCCTACTTGCCGGCGGTGATTTTCATGGCGGTGATGTTGGTGTGGCGGCACAGGGAAAATATTCGCAAGCTGCTGAACGGGTCGGAATCGAAGATCGGCGAAAAGAAGAAAGCCGATCAGGCGGCCTGACGAATTTTGCAACCAATGGCGGCGTCGCGATTATTTCAACAGTGTCTGTTCAATAAATTTGATCTGCGCGTAAAACAAATAATCCGCATTGTTCTTCTTCGCAAACCCATGGCCTTCGTCGTTGGCCATCAGGAACCACACCGGCATTTTCTGTTTTTTCAGTTGCGCAACAATTTGTTCGGCTTCGGTCACCGGCACGCGCGGATCGTTTTTGCCGTGCACCACAAACAGCGGTTTTTTGATTTTCTCCGCGTGGTTGAGCGGTGAAATTTTTTCGAGGAAGGCGCGCATGCCGGCATCGCGTTCGTCACCATATTCGACGCGGCGCAGATCGCGGCGGTAGCTTTCGGTGTTGGTGAGGAAGGTGACGAAATTGGAGATGCCGACCACGTCGATGGCGCCGGCGATGCGGTCCGGATAGTGGGCAGAGACCGCGAGCGCCATATAGCCGCCATAGCTGCCGCCCTGAGCGAGTACGCGGCTGGCGTCAAGTGCGGGTTGATCCTTGATCCAATCGAACAAGGCGCCAATGTCTTTCACCGAGTCTTCGCGCTTTTTGCCGTCATCCAATGAAATGAACGTCTTGCCGAAACCGGCCGAGCCGCGCACGTTGGGATAGATCATCGCGATGCCAAGCTCATTGACCATGTAGTTGCTGCGGTTGATGAATCCCGGACGCGCCTGACCTTCGGGCCCGCCGTGGATATTGACAATGACCGGGCGCTTTCCCGGGAATTTTTTTGCGTCCGGCGCGTAGAGAAATCCGGATATCATCAGGCCGTCAAAACTCTTCCAGCGCACCAGCGTGGGTTCAACAAATTCCAGCGGGTTCAATGCCGCGCTGGCGCTGGTGGTCCAACGCGTCAGTTTATTGGCGGCGAGATTCCATGAATAGACATCGCCGGGGGAACGCGCCGAGGCGATGTTGAACGCCAGCTCACGGCCATCGCTGTCTTCGTCATCGTCGCCACCGCTCCAACGCAGCCCATCAATCTCGCCGGGTAACAACGCCGGGCGCGGCAACTCTTTAAAGGTGGCAAGATCCAAAAAGCGCAGCACACTTGATCCTTCCTCGTTTATCAATAGCACGATGCGCTGGGCTTTTTCCGAGACCGAAAATGCATCGACATCGCCTTTCAGATTCGCGGCGAGCACGGTCTCTTTGCCGGTCGCGAGATCGA
>JANLQC010000343.1:0-2139 GCA_031367575.1 Betaproteobacteria bacterium
GGCTACCGGTACCACCCGCATCCACACAATGGAGAACCGTATGAACAACTTCCGCGCAATTGAAACCCAAATCCACTACGCCCGCATCGAGCAAAGCCGTTACCTCGGTGAATTGATCGCCGACGCGATATTTGCGATATGGATGACCGCCAAACATTTGGCAACCTTCATCAATGCGAAAGTCAATTCTCTGGTCAAAACGCCGGACCAATATTCGACCGCCATGCCGCGCCATTTCTAACATTGCCGCCAATGGGCATCCACCCCGGCCCCTTATTTCCAATCCCGTCGGCGCGCTGAACGCCAATCGTGAAACTGCGGCGACGGCAACTGCTCCTCCTCCATGCCTCAAGGCGTGGACTTCTCTCCCGGCCTGGTTCGGGGGATTTTTTTTGGGCACCGCCGTACACCTGCGTGCCTCTGGCTGGCGCAACGCTTTTTTCCAGCCACAAAGATTGACATTTGCGAAAGTCATTTACAAGCACGCCGCCAGCGCGACACGGTATATTCGACACTTGCAGTGGTGCGGGTTCACGTGCTATCAAGTGGATGCCGTCCGAATTCATCGTCATGAAACGTTGAATCACCCGAAACTGGAAAGTTGGTTGCGTTGAACCTGAACCCGCCTTCAAAACTTGCGACGGGATGAAATTGGTGTCTCCGCACACCAGTTGGACGGTGAAAGTCCAGCATTGATGCGGTGTTTGGATGGAAAAGGCTTGAAGAATCCCGCCGATGCTTGTGTTTCAAGCGAGAAAAGTGCCCGGCCCCACGGCAAATTCGAGCAACGGCAATTCGATCAGCGTGCCGGTGCCACGGCGGCACCTTCAATGCCATGGCGGCGCAGTGCTGAGGCAATGAAGCCCGACGCTTTCATTTCCTCAACAAATCGCGCCACGTATTGCGCGCCTGCCGCACGGCCCTTGGGCACCGCCACCGCCTGATTGATTTCCATGAATCGGCCATCGAGAAGTCGCAGCCCCGGCACCCGTTTGGCATCGGCTTGCAACTGCTGTTTGACGCCGGCGGCAACCTCGATTTTGTCCGCCATCATCATGTCCGTGACGGCGGGTGAAGTGGGCGCTTTCACCAACGTTGCTTTTTTAAGTTCGCGCGTCAGGTACAAATCGTAGGCGCTGCCGCGCCCGACCACCACCCGCACGCCTTCGCGATCAACGTCGGCGTTTTTCTGAATCGGCGAATCGCGCGGAACAAGGTACGCGCCTTCGATAACCAGGTAGGCCGCGCTGAAATCGGTGTCGACCGCCCGCACCGGATCGATTGCGAAGAAGGCAATATCCCAGGCACCGGACTTGATGCCTTCGACGACCTTGCCCGCCGCCGTGTACAGCACCAATTCAACGGGCACGCCGAGGCGCATTGCCAGTTCGCGCGCAACATCGACCGAGACGCCGCGCGGCTCACCGGTGGTCGCGTCGCGCAGCGCGAGAATCGGGTTACCGAAATTGATCGCCGCGCGCAGTTTGCCGCCGGGGGCAAGTTCCATGCGCGCCGCCGATGACGGCGACAGTTTGGAAATGGAGGTCATGTCCGCACAGCCATTGACGACGGGGACGGCAAGGGCGGCAAACAACAACAAATTTTGAGATAGGCAAATTTTCATTTCGATGCCATCTGGTTACGGCCATTTTGTCTGGCCTCGTGGAGACGCCGGTCGGCCACGGCGAACAGCTTGTCCCAATCCACCCCATCGCCCGGAAACACCGCGAGCCCGCCACTCACGGTAACCGAAAGCGTCTCGCCGCGGCATACAAACACGCTCTCCTGAACCTGCAATCGCAGGCGTTCTGCCGCCCCCTGCGCAACCGCGAGGTCACCGCTCAGCAACATGACAAATTCCTCGCCACCGACACGGCCGAGCGAATCGCCCGCGCGCCGTGCGCGCGCAAGACAATCGGCGACATGGCGCAATACGGCGTCGCCCGTGAGGTGACCATAGCGGTCATTGAAGCGCTTGAAGTGATCGATATCGAGTAACAACAATCCGAATTGCGTGCCGTGCCGCACCGCCTTCGATTCCTCTTCCTTGAACTGCTTCAGGATGGCGCGCCGGTTCGGTACCTCGGTTAGCGCGTCGGTGAATGCGACCGTGGTCAGCACCATTTCCAACTTGCGCAC
>JANLQC010000045.1:0-1812 GCA_031367575.1 Betaproteobacteria bacterium
AAGGGGTCAACGTCAACTAATTTTTTTGGAACCGGCCTGCCATCACAGGAACCCATAGGGGCAGGCCTTGCCTCTTGCTTGATCGGCAACAGTCAAGGCCTGCCCCTAGCTCCGCCCGCCTAGCTCCGCAACCGGGCATACTCATGTGTCACATTATGTGATACATTTGTCGTATCGGCTTTTCCACGGGGCAAACATGAGCAATCGGACGTTATCCACTACGGCGCGCGAGGCTGTACACAACTTTACACATTACGCGGCACTTGTCGATGCAGGGGCTGTGGTAGTCATCACGCGGCGCGGTCGGGCATCGCTGAAATTGGTGCGGGCTGATGCGTCAATCCACCAGGCGGATCGCGGTGAATTGTTGAAGTTGGCGCTATCGTTTCGCTTAAGCAAACCTTATCCCGGCAAATTCAAGCGCGCAGACGCCTACGGGCGATGAATTCAATCGACACCAACGTACTCGTCTACGCGACCGATGAAACAGTTGCTGCCAAACACGCGTCGGCGCGCCGATTGCTCGAACGCGCGCTGAAAGCCGGTTGGCCGATTGCGGCGCAAGTGTATGGCGAATATTTTTCGGTCGTCACGAAGAAGCGTCTGGCATCAAGAACATCGGCCAGAACGGTCATTGAGGCATGGGCTGCGTTGATGCCGCCGATGCCGTCATCGGTCACCGCGCACAATGCCGCGCTGATCCTTGTGGCGGAAAAACAAGTGCAATATTGGGATGCGCTGATTATTGCCATTTGCGCCGAGCATGGCGTGACGCAGCTCTACACAGAGGATGCACCCTCGGCACCAAAGCTGTTGGGGGTGAAGTGCGTTTCACCTTGGTGAAGAACTAAAGGAGCCGAACTAAATCGGCCAGGCTCTCATGTCACTCGGTTAAGCCCCTGACGCCCCGGAAAACGGATGGGTGGATGGGTGGAGCGCAGCGATACCCATCGTTCGTGCGCGGGGCCAACATGGGTATCGCTGCGCTCCACCCATCCTACGGAACTGGTGCCACGCGCTTAACCGAGTGACATGGCGGTCTGACTCATGAAATCCGTGTCGGGAATTAGTTGCCGGCAATCGTAGCCCACCCAAAGGCTCGCTCGTTGAGATGAAATCCACGCCTTCCCGTTTTGCTGATGTGCCCGGTGCCACCGCTGCCACGGCGCAACCCGGCACGTTGGCCGCGCTAACCGCCGCCTTGCTCGCCGCCGAGGGAAAATTCGCACAGATCGTTGAGGCGTTTGATCATCTTCAGACCGGCGTGGTGCTGTACGGTTCGGATGATCGTCTGGTGTTTTGCAACCGGCGCTTTCGTGAAATCTATGCGGAAGTTGCCGATGTACTGGTGCCCGGCGTTGCATATGCCGACATCGCGCGCATTTTTTATCGACGCGGTTTTGAACATCGCACCCGGCAGGACGAGGAGACCTATGTTGCCGCGCGTGTTGCCAAGCATCTTGATCCCGACGAAGGCGACTATGAATATCTGATGGGCGAAGATACCTGGGTGCTGGTATCGGATCGCAAGACCGGCGATGGGGGAGTGATCGGATTTCGACTCGATATCACCGCGCGCAAAAATGCCGAGGAAAAACTGGCGCAAAGCGAACAACGCCTGAGCGGACTGTTGCAAATGTCCACTGACTGGTATTGGGAGCAGGACGAGCAGTATCGCTTCACCCACATTTCCGGCGGATTGTCGCGCACGGTGAGGGTCGATCCTTCCGAGCGTTACGGTCTGCCGCGCTGGGAAATCGACTATCAGGGAATTACCAAGGAACAGATGGACGAGCACCGCCGCCGGATCGA
>JANLQC010000434.1:0-3663 GCA_031367575.1 Betaproteobacteria bacterium
CCTGGGCCAAGAGCAACGAAATTCTGCAATGGCGCATGACGCCGGGACGCACGTTGGAAGTTTTGGCGATGTTTCTCGCGATCGCTTACGTCTGCAACGCAATTTTTTCGCTGCGACCGGATGCGTTCGGCCAGGTGCCACCGCTGTTTTATCTGGTGATTCCATTTGTGCTCTGGGCGGTGGTGCGCTTCCACCTGCGCGGTGCCACGTTGGCGGTCGCCGAATGCGCGCTGATTTCGATTTACTACACGATGCATTACCTCGGGCCGTTTGTGTCCGGCTTCGTGCCAACCACCTCGGCCGTGCTGCAATTGCAGGGTTTTCTGGCGGTCTTGGGCATCTCTTCGCTGTTCGCCGCCAACCTGCTCGAAGAGCGCCGCGCCGCAATAGAAGACGCCATCGCGTGGCGGCGCCGCTACGACGCCGCGATCACCGCGAGCGAAAGTCTGGTGTACGAGATTCAATTTCCCGCAGGCACCATCAATTGGGCCGGCGATGTCGGGCGAATGCTGGGCTGGACCGGCGCTGATTTCGACACGGTGGAGAAGTTGCGCGCGCGCATTCATCCTGACGACCGCTGGCGGCTGATGGACACCAAGGCGCATTTTGAAAGCGGCGCGCCGGAAATGTACACAGCCGAATACCGTATCGAGCGGCGCGATGGCAGGCCGGTGTTGCTTGGTGTATCGGCCTACGCGATCATCGGTGAAGCGGCCAACGGGGCACATCCGTTGCGCGGCATCATCGGCTTCGCCAAGGACATTACCGAAAAGAGACGCATCGAGACGGATCGTGTGCGTCTGGAAGCAGAACTCCGTCAGGCGCAAAAAATGGAAGCGATCGGCCGTCTTGCCGGCGGAATCGCACATGACTTCAACAATATTCTCGCCGCAATACTCGGCTACGGCGAGATGGCGCGCAATCGCGCCGCCGCGCAGGTCGCGCCAGATTCGGCACTGGTGCGGCAAATCGACACGATCATGAAAGCGGGCAATCGCGGGCGCATCCTGATATCACAAATTCTGACCTTCAGCCGCAAAAATCCCGAGCAGGCGCTGGCGGTAAATGCGCTGGACGTGATCGATGAAATGGTGGCACTGATACGCGGATCCTTTGCCCACGAAATCATTCATCGGGTGTCCACAACCGAGCCGCTGACCGTGTTCGGCAATGCGACCGAACTGCACCAATTGTTCATGAACCTCGCCGTGAACGGTTTGCAGGCGATGCCGGGCAAGGGTGCGCTGGAGATACTGGTTGGGCGTACCACTCTTTCAGCGCCGCTCACGGTATCGCAAAATCAGTTGCCAATCGGCGACTACCTGCAGGTCGCGATCCGGGATCAAGGCGTCGGCATTGACGCGACCATACGCGCCCACATGTTCGAACCATTTTTCACCACCAAAGCGACCGAGCAAGGCTCCGGGCTCGGGCTTTCATTGGCGATGTCGATTGCCAAAGCGCACGGCGGCGGCATTGATGTCGACAGTGCGCCGGGGGACGGCGCAACTTTCACCGTCTATCTGCCGCTATTCGACGGCATCGCCAACGCGAAGCGCGCGCTTCCGGTTGCACTCGATTTGCCACGCGGTCAGGGCGAAATGGTATTGCTGGTGGATGACGAGCCGGGACTGCGCGATTTGGCCGAGGAAATTCTGGTCGGGCTCGGCTACCAGACCGCAAGTTTCGGCGACAGCGCAGAGGCATGGGCCGCGTTTGAACGCGATCCCGATCGATTCGACGCGATCCTCACCGACGAAGTCATGCCGGGGCTGACCGGTACGCAACTGGCGAGCCGCATTCATGCGTTGAATCCGAATATGCCGATCATCATCATCACCGGTTTTGGCGGATCGGGATTCGAGCTTCGCGCACAACAGGCGGGCGTGATGTCGGTGCTTCGCAAGCCTTACCAAATGAACGAATTGGCGCACGCGCTCGCCGCCGCGCTCAAAGGCACGCGCGGAAACCGCTTGCGAAAACGGTAATTCGACACAATCGTTAACATTGCGCCGCGCCCCGCTGGCGCTGGCTGGCGTTAACAGTCGCTTACCTTTATCGCCCGCATTGGCGCCGTGTTTCGGCATATGTGCCGTTGCAGTCCGGTTTCACAGACTGGCCGCGTTCACCTTCTCTCGCGCCAATATTTCAGTCGTAACATCGAACCGGTTTTTGGTAGTTGGCCGGTAACGTTGCGCCGTGACAATCGCTTCCATCGAAAATCTTTTAGGAACGGCGATGCAGGCGATGGTACGAAAGACAACTTCCAGCGACACGCCAATCGGTGCGCGCGCGACGCTGCAAGCGGGCATTGAACACCTCTATGCCGACATTCCCAACGGCACCGGGTGGGCGAATTGCGCATTCAACAACCTGACGTTGAGCTCGCATTTTCAGCCGATTTTCAGTGTGGTTCAGCAACGCTGTGTTGCCTATGAAGGCCTGTTGCGCGCCAATAACGCGCTTGGCACGGCAATGGGCCCCGAGACGGTGTTCGCGCTTTCGGCCAATAAGCAGGAAGAATTGTTTCTCGATTGGCTGTGCCGCGCGTTGCACCTGCGCAATTTCGGCAACCTCGCCATCGACGATGCACTGATTTTCATCAACGCCTTCCCGGCGGCGGCCATTGAAGATCCGCGCCATCCGGGCGTATTCGCCAAAATGATCGGGCACTTCGGTGCCAACCCGAACAACGTCGTCATCGAGATTCTGGAAACCGGCGTTTCCGACGAAGCCCAATTGGCGGACGCGGCGGCGCTCTACCGTCAACTCGGCTGCAAGATTGCGATCGATGATTTCGGTGTCGGCTATTCCAATTTCGACCGCCTCTGGCGGCTGCGCCCCGATTTTGTCAAGATCGACCGCAGCGTGATCGTCTCGGCCACGCGTGAAGCGCATGCACGGCTGGTGCTGGCCAATATGGTCAAACTGATTCAGCACTGCGGCGCGCAGGTGGTGGTGGAAGGCATTGAAACCCGCGATCAGGCGCTCACCGCGCTTGCGGCCGGCGCGGACTTTCTGCAGGGCTACTATCTGGCGCGGCCCGGCACATCGGCGATGCCGGTCGCACTTTGCGATAGCCTGTTCCGTGAACTGACGGGTGAATTGACCAATAAATTTTCTGGCGATTTCAACGCCCCGCACGCGCCGAATTTCGCGCACGGAATGACCCGCAACCAATTCGACCTGACGACTTACGCATCGATGTTGAACGACGCGGTGCGAAAACTGCAACGCGGCGTCACGCTCGCCGATGCCACGTTGGGATTTCTTGCCATGCCGCAGGTAATGCGCACCTACCTTGTCACCGCCCATCCGGTTGATGGCGAGCGGCCGGGGATTGAACTGCACGGCGGCTCACCACTTGCACGCCTTGAACTTGATTTGATCGACAAGGCCAACCAATCGGCCGACGCATCCGACCCCAACGGCTGGGCGCTCGAACAACTTCAACAAGTGATGCAGCAGGCGATTGCGGCCCCCCAGCAGATGCATTATTCGGCGAACGACGATGTGGTCGCGACCGTTTCCCCGCGCTCTCCCAGCGCGATCACCCTCTCCTGCGCGTTCGAATTAGGCGAACGCACGGTGGTACTATGCGGCGATTTGCCGGATCGGCGCGACTGGAAAAGCATCAGGGCTGGCGGCGGAGTGGGCGCGGGC
>JANLQC010000458.1:0-12319 GCA_031367575.1 Betaproteobacteria bacterium
GCCGATTTTCCGCAAATCAATGACACGAATCACCGTGCCCGCATAGCTCAGGGGTAGAGCAACCGCCTTGTAAGCGGTAGGTCGTCAGTTCGAATCCGACTGTGGGCACCAACGCATTTCCTGGTTTTATTTGCCGCTTTCGGGAACGCCGCGCGTCTCGCCATTTCTAATCAGGGTCATTCACCACTTCCCGCATATGGCTAAATTCCTCAATCTGACGCTGCGTTTTCTGGTCTTCTCGATGGTTGCGAGTGCAAGCTTTGCCGCGCCGGTGAAAACGCCGCACGTTGAGGCCGAGCTCATTTCGCGTCATCGCGCGTTCCAGCCGGGGCAAGCCATTGAGCTTGCGTTGCGGCTGAAAATCATCGATCACTGGCATACCTACTGGCAGAATCCGGGCGATTCCGGTTTACCCACACGCCTCGCATGGACGCTGCCCACCGGATTTACCGCGAGTGCCATCGAATGGCCTTACCCCAAGAAATTGCCGCTTGGGCCACTTATGAATTTTGGCTATGAAGGCGAAGTCCTGCATTTGGTGAACATGCAGACACCGGCCAAATTCAAGTCAGGTGAATCGATCACGCTGGCGGCAAAGGCGGATTGGCTGGTTTGCAGTGATGTTTGCATCCCCGAAAGTGCCAATCTGTCGATTACCTTGCCAAGCATCAATACCACGCCCTCGCCAGATACCCGCTGGGTTGATTCCTTCCAGTCCGCCCGTGCGGCGCTTCCCGGCAAGCTTGCAAACTGGAAGACGGCAGCGACGCTCACCGACGGCAAACTGGCGATTGATTTTTCGCCGCCAGCGGAAAGCAAGAATTCAATTGTCAATGCAACATTTTTCCCGTTGCGCGAAGAGCTGATTGCCAACGCAGGCAACCAGATTTTGAGCAGGTCAGGTTCCGGATATCGTCTGCAAATGCCTGTTGCGGATCCGGTTAATGCATCGATCACGACGGTCGAAGGAGTCATCGTCAGCGCGAATGGCTGGGGGGCCGCTAACCCCGGAAACGCAATTGCCTTTTCCGCGCCGCTGGTCATTGCCGCCAACTCGAAGACAACCAATATTCAATCTCCACTCGGAAACATTTCCACCGGCAAGCCAGGCATTTCGCCGACCGCCGATTCGATGGGACTGTTCGCCGCACTATTGTTCGCGTTCGCGGGCGGACTGCTATTGAACCTGATGCCATGCGTTTTCCCGGTACTGGGCATCAAGATCATGAGTTTTGCACAGCACGCGCAAAGCGACGCCACACTATTGAAAAAACAGGGCTTCGCATTCCTGTCCGGCGTGCTGGTTTCATTCTGGATTCTGGCTGGCGCGCTGATTGCACTGCGGGCGGCGGGTGAGACCATTGGCTGGGGCTTTCAGCTTCAGTCGCCCGGATTTGTCAGCTTTCTTGCGGTACTTTTCATGCTGATGGCGCTGAATCTGATTGGCGTTTTTGAAATGGGTCTCGGCCTCCAGACGGCGGCGGGTGATCTTGAGCCGCAGGGGCGCGGCACCTTGATCGATGCCTTTGCCTCCGGCGTGCTCGCGACCGTCGTGGCAACCCCCTGCACCGCCCCGATGATGGGAGCGGCACTTGGCTTTACGCTCACCCAGCCGCCGGCCTTGTCGCTTGTGGTATTCACCGCCATCGCCCTCGGCATGGCACTGCCGGTGTTGATGCTCTCGTTGATTCCGGGTTGGCTGCGATATCTGCCCAGACCCGGTGAGTGGATGAACACGTTCAGACAATTTATGGCCTTCCCCTTGTTTGCGACCGTGGTGTGGCTCACATGGGTGCTGGGCTCGCAAACAGGCAATGACGGTGCCGCCAAATTGTTGTTCGGGTTGGTGATGGTCGCGTTTGCGGCGTGGCTGTACGGACATTGGCAGGTAAGCAAACCAAAAAGCGCATTACTCGCTGGCGGATTGATTGCATTGATCGGATTGTCGATCACGTGGCCCAACGCGACGCCGGTCGGCACACAAGTGGCGCGCGCAGAGGACGGCTGGATACCTTTTTCCAGCCAAAAGATTGCCGAACTTCGCGGCCAGCGAACGGCGATTTTTGTCGACTTCACCGCGACCTGGTGCATTACCTGCCAGGTAAACAAGCGCGTGGCGCTGAATCAGGCGGATGTGATGGCGCGTTTCAAGGAACTCGGCATCGTGCGCATGAAAGCCGACTGGACCGTTCAGGATCCCGAAATCACCCGCGCATTGGCGGCATTTGGTCGCAACGGCGTGCCGCTTTACGTTTACTATCCAGTCGGTGGCGAACCGCGCATCCTGCCCGAGATTTTGACATCCTCGGTGGTGCTTTCCGCACTCGGGCCGAAAACACCTTCGGTCGCGGCGCGATAGCACTTTGTTTCAATCGGGAAGGCGCGATAATATCAACGCGTGACACCTGTTTTGGCAATAGACCAACCGCTCATTGAAAACCGTCCCGCCTTGAACGCCCGCCCTATTCCCCTGCTACCGTTGTGCGTATTGATCATGCTGATTGGCATGACCTACTGGCTTTCGCGTTTTGTGCAGATCGATGAAATTCGCGCGGATGCAAAGTTGCGGCATGACCCGGATCTCGTCATCGAAAATTTCTCTGCGCTCAAACTCGGCGAACATGGCGGCGTGGAATACACCGTCCGTGCCAGCAAAATGTCGCACTACCGGGACGACGATTCTTCGATTCTGGACACAGTCGTTTTTACCGCCGTCCAGCCGAATCATCCCAAAGTGACCGCGACCGCGCCGCGCGGGCAACACATCAAACACGCGGACGGTGCCGACGAGGTTATGATGGACGGTGGCGTACTGCTTGAAACCGAACCGAATGAAAAATTTCCGGCGATGAAACTGACGACGCCGAAACTGACGGTGATACCGGATGAAAATATTGCCCGTTCAAGCGACGGCGTTTCGATTGAAAGCCCCACCGGAATATTGACCGCGAAGACCATGTTGCTGAATACACTTACCCGTCGCATGACGCTCGAACTTGTCGACCTGACTTATGCGCCAAGGAGAAAACAATGAGCCGCGCCCGGTGTCTGGCATTCATCGCCATGGCGGCGTTGTTGTCGCCCGGTGCCGCGCAGGGCGAGAAAGCGGATCGTGAAAAAAAATTGCGCATGTCCGCAAAAAATTTTTCAGGCGAAGAAGTGAAGGACGCGAAACTTTATGAAATGCTGGGCGACGTATTGATCACGCAGGGAACCATTCGCATTACCGCCGAGCGCGCCGTTGTAAAAGAGTCGGAAGCCGGATTCTTTGCGGAATTGTTCGGCAATGGCACAAACCAGATCACGTTTCGGCAAAAGCGCGAAGGCGAAAACGATTTCGTCGAGGCCTCGGCCGATCGAGCCGAGTACGATGATACGTCAGGTGCCATCAAGTTGTTTTCAAAGGTTCACTTCAAGAGCGGCGGCGATCAGGGCGACAGTGAATACATGCAGTACAACACCAACACCGAGAAAATGGAATTGCGCAATCAGGTTCCCGGTGCCAAACCAAAAGCCGGCAACGACGATGGTCGCGTGGTATTTGAGATTCAGCCACGTAACCAGACGAGTATTCCCGGCAAGACGCCGCCCCCGAAATAAATTGACCAGACACCAATCTTCATGAATCAGCACGCCGCGTCCGAAGCGCCACAGAACGCGCTCGCCATCAAAAGTGTGCTGCGCGCGGATCGGCTGCGCAAATCCTACAAAAAGCGCGTGGTGGTGAGCGATGTCTCGCTTTCAGTTGAAAGTGGCGAAATCGTTGGCCTGCTGGGCCCGAATGGTGCCGGTAAAACCACGTGCTTTTACATGATCGTTGGACTGGTGCCGCTTGACAGCGGCGGCATCGTGCTCGACGGCAAAGACGTTTCGCGTTATCCCATTTACCGCCGTTCGCGCTTGGGCCTTGCCTACCTGCCGCAGGAGGCCTCGATCTTCCGCAAACTGACCGTCGCTGAAAATATTCAGGCGGTGCTGGAATTGCGTGATCTTTCCTCTGACGAAATCGAGACCAGGCGCGATTCACTTCTGGACGAATTGCATATTGCGCATTTGCGCAACAACCCGGCAATCAGCCTGTCGGGTGGCGAGCGCCGCCGGGTCGAGATTGCGCGCGCACTTGCCGTGGAGCCGCGCTTCATCCTGCTCGACGAACCGTTCGCCGGCGTCGATCCGATCGCCGTGATTGATATTCAGGAAATCATCAAATTCCTGAAAAATCGCGGCATCGGCGTGCTTATCACCGACCACAACGTGCGCGAGACACTCGGCATCTGCGATCGCGCCTACATCATCAATCAGGGATCGGTTCTGGCCTTCGGCAAGCCTGAGGAAATAATCTATAATGAATCCGTCCGCAAAGTCTATCTGGGTGAAAACTTCCGCCTCTAGTTTTTCCGGCGGCGATGCATCTCCAGCATGAAACACAGCCTCCAGCTCAAGCTCTCACAGCACCTTACGCTGACCCCGCAGCTACAACTGTCGATCAAGTTGTTGCAGTTGTCGACCGTTGAGCTCAATTCCGAACTCGAACGATATCTCCTCGAAAATCCGTTGCTGGAGCGTATCGACGCCGAAAGCGATTCCAACGATTCGATCAATGCCTTCAACGCTGATACTGGCAGCGTTACGCGCGAAGAAAGCACGGCGTCGGCGGACACCGCGCCGGAAGAGTCGGCTGGCGCAGATTCCCGGGCAGAATTTGCCGAATCGTTCGATGAGGGCGGAACTTACAGTGCGGCCACGCGCCGCCAGTCGGACGACGACGAGGACAGTGAATTTGGCCAGCTTCCCGCAGCAGAACCGACCTTGCAGGCCCACTTGATCAGCCAGTTGAACTTGTCACCCCTGACTGACCGCGACCGGCAATTGGTCCTCCTGCTGATTGCGCATCTCGATGACGATGGATACCTTTCATCCGATCTTGATGACCTCGCAACGTCGATCCGGGAACACATCGAATTCGAGCCCGAAGAATTGACCATCGCACTCCGCCACGTGCAAAACATGGATCCCACCGGTGTGGGCGCGCGTTCGCTCGGCGAATGCCTCGCGCTGCAACTTGGCGTATTGCGCGCCGATTTGCCCGAGCTTGATCGCGCGCGCCAGATTGCACTTCACCATCTGGACGCGCTTGGTGCGCGCGATTTCGTCAAACTGAAGCGAATACTCCGCTGCGATGATGCCGAATTGAAAGTGGCGCGCGAATTGATTGTTTCACTCGATCCCAGACCCGGACGGCGTTTTAGCCTTGGCGATATCCGCTACGTGATGCCGGACGTGGTGGTAAAAAAAATCAAAGGTGCCTGGACCGCGCAACTCAATCAGGAAGCGATGCCGAAACTGCGCGTCAACAAACTGTATGCCGACTTGCTGCACCGCAGCCGCGACAGCGCCGGCAAAAACCTGGCGGGACAATTGCAGGAAGCGCGCTGGCTAATCAAGAATGTGCAGCAACGCTTTGACACGATTCTGCGGGTGACACAGGCCATCGTCGAGCGCCAACGGCATTTTTTTGATCACGGCGAAGTTGCCATGCGGCCGCTGGTGCTGCGTGAAATTGCTGATCAGGTTGGATTGCACGAGTCCACCATTTCCCGGGTCACCACACAGAAGTACATGCTTACTCCAAAGGGTATTTTTGAGCTCAAATATTTCTTCGGCTCAAGTGTTTCGACTGACACTGGCGGCACCTGTTCGGCCACCGCGATTCGCGCATTGATCAGGCAATTGGTGCAGGCGGAAGACGCGAAAAAGCCACTGTCCGACAATCGTATCTCGGATATTCTGTCTCAACAGGGTATTGTGGTTGCAAGGCGCACCGTCGCCAAGTATCGCGAAGGCCTGCAGATTCAGTCGGCGAGTTTGCGGAAATCATTCTAGATTTCCGGACGTTTTGCAATCCGTTTGTTGAAGTTGTTGTTAATGTTGTCGTTTTTGTAGTCGTAGTGAAAATGGGAGTACCGCAGTGCGTTTTCAATTGTGCAGTTAAACACGCAGCGCGCGCAGTTGCCGCGCTCTTTGCAAAGGAGATTGGCAAATGAACTTGAACATGACCGGCCATCATCTCGAAATCACGCCCTCAATTCGTGATTACGTTTCGTCGAAAATGACTCGAATCAACCGCCACTTCGATCATGTCATCGACGTGAGCATGATACTTAGCGTGGAAAAGTTGCGACAGAAGATTGAGGCAAACGTCCACTTGTCCGGAAAGGACATCTTTGCCGAATGTGAAGATTCGGACATGTATGCCGCAATCGATTTGCTGGTCGACAAGCTTGATCGGCAAATCATCAAACACAAGGAACGCGTCAAGAACAAACACGATATCTCGGCATTGAAGCGCATTCCGACCGAATAGCGCCGGTGCGGCAACCGGCCCGCGCCGGTTGCCCGCTTTCATCAGTAAAATGTCCGCCACGCCTCATTTCCAGCCTTCCCCCTTTTTCCTTTTGTAACCCAACCGCCGCATGAATCTGATCAGCAAATCCCTTTCGGTCTCGCGCATTTCGCTGGACATGGACATCACCAGCAAGAAACGTTTGTTCGAACAAATCGGGCTGATGTTTGAAAATGAAAATCGCGTCGCGCGCGCAAGTGTGTTCGACGCTCTTTTTGCGCGCGAGAAACTTGGCTCAACCGGTCTGGGCGTTGGCGTCGCGATTCCGCATGGGCGAATCAAGCAATTGCGCGACACCGTGGCGGTGTTCGTGCGTGCCAAGGAAGGCATACCGTTCGAGGCACCCGACGACGAGCCGGTGCGGCTGGTGTTCGCGATGCTGGTTCCGGAGCATGCCACCGAGCAGCACCTGAACATGCTTTCCGAGTTGTCGCAGATGTTCAGCGACCCTGAATTGCGCGAGGCGTTGTTGGTGGAGAGCGATCCGCAGGTCGTTTACCAATTGCTGACCGAGTGGTCACCCTATGCCGCGATTAAACGTACAGCAACTGTTTGAGGATCGCCGCGAGAAGCTCCAGCTCACCTGGATTGCGGGCCAGCGCGGCGCATCCCGGGAACTGACCAACGATGCGCTAAACCGACCCGGCGTCGGTCTGGTCGGGCACTTGAACCTGATCCACCCGATTCTCATTCAGGCGCTCGGGATCAGTGACCTCGAATACCTGGGCAAGCAACCACCGGCGGCACGCACCGCGAGTCTGGATTCCCTGTGCGGCGGCGAAACTCTTTGCATATTTGTTTGCGATGGCGTCGATGCGCCCGACTACCTCATTGAAGCCTGCAACCGGCACGGCACGCCGCTGTTCCTTTCGCAGAAAAAGGGGCGCGTGTTTGTCAATTTGCTGCGGCCCTATTTGCAGCGCGAGCTTTCCGAAGTCACCACCAGCCACGGCGTGTTTCTGGATGTGCTCGGGTTCGGCATCCTGATCACCGGCGATTCTCAGATCGGCAAGAGTGAACTCGCGCTCGAATTGATCTCGCGCGGCGCGGGACTGGTTGCCGACGACGCGGTCGAGCTTTTCCAGATTGGGCCGGAAACCATACAGGGCCGCTGTCCCGCCTTGTTGCGCGACTTTCTCGAGGTGCGCGGCATCGGTGTCATCAATATCAAGGCGATTTTCGGTGAAACCGCCGTGCGCCCGCGCAAGACGCTGCGCTTGATCGTGCATCTGGAGCGCCCTAGCGAAGAGTATTTCCGCGGTCTGGATCGACTGCAAACAAAATCGAGCTCCACCTCCATTCTCGGCGTGGAAATTCCGACGGTGACGCTCGCAGTGGTCGCGGGCCGCAATCTGGCGGTGCTGGTAGAAGCGGCAGTGCGGCATTACATTCTGCAGACCCGCGGCTATGACTCCACCAAGGATTTCCTTGATCGACATGAAGAAGCGATGCGCGAACAGGGCGACAACGTCACCGAGCGGCGCGAACAAAAGAGGCTCGACGAAACCGGAATGTACCTGGCGTTGGGCAATGAGTAGAAAATGCAACTTGTCCTGATCAGCGGATTGTCCGGTTCCGGCAAAAGTGTGGCGCTGCATGCGCTCGAAGATTCGGGATATTTCGCCGTCGACAATTTACCCGCGATCCTGATTCCGGCGCTGGTGGAGTCCCAGCGCAACAACCGGCGCAGTACCGAAAAAATTGCCATCAGCATCGATGCGCGAACCAGCCACACGCTTGATGCGCTGCCGCGGATCATCGAGGATTTGCGTGAGCATGAAATCGATTGCCGCACCGTCTTTCTCGAAGCAAACGATGAGGCATTGACGCGGCGTTTTTCGGAATCGCGCCGTCCGCATCCGATGGCGCAACGCGTCGGCGCAGGTGGCGGCATTGAAAGTTGCATCGCCGAGGAGCGCCGCATTCTGATGCCGATCGCCAGCCTCGCCCACCGTATTGACACGTCCGGCGTCAGCACCAACACCCTGCGCACCTGGATCAAGGACTGGCTGCATCTTGATCAATCGCGCATCACGTTGGCGTTCCAGTCATTTGGCTTCAAACACAATTTGCCGATCGATGCCGATCTGGTGTTCGATGCGCGTTTCCTGCCGAACCCGTTTTACGACCCGGTGCTCCGGGCGCTGACCGGCAAGGATGCCGCCGTCA
Organism: Betaproteobacteria bacterium; assembly: GCA_031367575.1. Taxonomy (GTDB): domain Bacteria; phylum Pseudomonadota; class Gammaproteobacteria; order Burkholderiales; family Usitatibacteraceae; genus UKL13-2. Next base: position 8,573 of record JANLQC010000458.1, read on the forward strand.
AGGCATTTCTCGAGGCGGATCTGAATGTCGCGCGGTTGATTGACGATATCGCGTCATTCCTGATGCGGTGGCTGCCGTTTTACATGCGCGACAACCGCGCCGCACTGACAATCGCCATCGGCTGTACCGGTGGACAGCACCGGTCAGTTTACATCGTGGATGAACTTGCGCAACGGTTCGGTACCGATCAACAAATCCTTGTCCGGCATCGCGATCTTTGATCGTAGTCAGTGTTGATTGTGATGATCAATTCATTTCTCAGCGCCATGTCAGATTCTGTGGTTCCGCGTCCATTTGCGCTGACCACGATGCCGATTTTTCCAATCGGCTCGGTGTTGTTTCCCGGCGGCACCTTGTCGCTGCGAATTTTCGAGCGGCGCTACATGGACATGACCACCAACTGCCTCAAGAATGGCGCGGTGTTTGGCATTGCCCTGATCCGCTCCGGCAATGAAGTCGGTGCGGCCGCCGATCCTGAGACGGTCGGAACAGTGGCGCGGATTGTCGATTGGGATATGCAGGAGCTCGGCATTTTGCAAATTCGCATACGGGGTGAAGGCCGATTCCGCCTGATCGGCAAAATGGTATCCCCGTCAGGATTGATCGTCGGCGAAACAGCGCCGATTGCCGACGACGTTCATGCCGATTGTCCCGAATTGGCACCGTGTGCCGATTTCTTGCGCAAAGTCGACGCGCAGACCAATTCAGACCGATTCGACGCACCCTGTTTCGACGACGCGGCCTGGGTCAGTTTTCGCATCACCGAAATATTGCCGTTCAACAATACTGTCAAGCAAAAACTGTTGGAACTGACCGACGCGCGCCTGCGTCTTGAAGTTTTGCGCCGTTTTCTTGGCGAGCAACAACTGATCGCCTAGTGTAGTGCTTGGCAATTTCTGGGACAAATAAAAATGATGGATTTTTGGGCCAGACAAGGAGCAAACCGCAGTGATAGCGTTGACTATCACGAGGATTTGCGACGCCGTATGGCGCAAAAAGACGCGTTTTTATGTTCCTGAAATTGCCAAGCACTACACTTGTCACTGATTGCCGCGCGCGGAGAGAATGCGCTTCACCGGTGCCGGAATTGCGGCATCGATTGCATCTTCCGGATTTATCCACATGCATCCCGGCTCCATTGCGCGCGATTCGATCTTTGTGACCGCAATTTCGACCGGGAATATGGAAAGAGAGTAGTGCGTGAAGCCGTGTTCGACGCGCTCAAGTTCGCGCACCGTGCGCCCTTTCATGCCGTAGCGTTTGTGCAAAATGGCGAACATGTCCTGCTCCAGCGGCAACTCGGGCAGGCACCAAAGGCCGCCCCAGATGCCGGTCGGTGGACGTTTCTCCAGCAGGATTTTGCCGCCCGATACAATCACCAGCATGCGCGTTTGACGGTGTGGGGTTTCACGCCTGGCCCCTTTGCCCGGCAGTGAGTCGGTGCGCCCTTCTTTGAAGGCAACGCAGGTTTTTTGCACCGGACAAAGCAGGCAAAGCGGATTGGTGCGCGTGCAAACTGCGGCCCCGAGATCCATCAAGCCTTGCGTGTATGTTTCGATCGCCACCATGGGCAGTTTTTTTTCGGCAATCTCCCACAGCACGTTTTCAACCAACTTGGTGCGCACGTCGCCCCCGACCCCGAATTGACGGGCAAACACGCGTTTGACATTGCCGTCAAGAATTGCCCGGCGTTCGCCAAACGCAAACGCGCTGATCGCGGCGGCGGTGGATCGCCCGATTCCCGGCAGCGCGAGTATTTCTTCAAAGCCTTCGGGAAATTTTCCGCGATGTTTTTCAACCACTATCTTTGCCGCGAGGTGCAAATTGCGTGCGCGCGCATAGTAACCGAGGCCCGCCCATAGCTTCATCACGTCATCGTCAGCGGCGGCGGCAAGAGCATTGAAGTCCGGGAAGCGCGCAATGAAACGCTCAAAGTAGGGAATTGCCGTGGCGACTTGCGTCTGTTGCAGCATGATTTCCGATAGCCAGACACGATAGGGGTCGCGTACTCCCTGCCACGGCAATCCATGGCGGCCTTCTCGCTGCTGCCAGTGAATGATTTTATTTGCGAATGCGCTCATTTGATGATCGGCGTGGTTGGGCAATGTCTGGCGACAGTCAGCAGGTTTGATAGGGTGTATTAGTCAATAGTACCCGCATCAGACAATTTGCTTGGCATAATACCTACGTGATTGCCCCGCTAAAAATTGGACTGTCCGCGCGCCTGATGCACCCTGAGGCCGGGCGCGCGTGGTTACCTACCAAGACGCTTCAGTATGTCGAACAGTGCATTGCCCATTGGGTGATGTCCGCTGATGTGCTCGCGTTCATGGTTCCCGCCATCAGCAAGGAAACGCCGCATGGTCCGGATCGATTAAAGGTCGATCACTATGCCGATCATCTCGATGGATTGGTGCTGCAAGGCGGCGCGGATGTCGCACCCGAGAGCTATGGTGAATCGCCGCTGCGACCGGAATGGAATGGCGACCGGATTCGCGATCTTTACGAGCTGGAATTGATGCGCGCATTTATCGAACGCAAGAAACCGGTACTGGGCATCTGCCGCGGCATGCAACTCGTTAATGTCGCCTTCGGCGGAACGCTGTATCAGGATATCGCGCAACAAACCGGCTCGGACATCACTCATCAATGCCGCGCACGCTACGAGGATAATTTTCACGCCGTGCGCATTCTCCCGGACACCGGTTTGGCGCGGCTGTATCCGGAGGTACGGGAAGCGACAATCAATACCATCCACCATCAGGCGGTGAAAGATGTGGGCCGCGATCTGGTGATCGAAGCGCGTTCAACCGACGACCATATCGTCGAAGCAATCCGCTGGACCGGCCAAAGCTACGTGGTCGGGGTGCAATGGCACCCGGAATTCATGTCGCCAGACGATTCCACCCTGCTCGATGGCAAGCCGCTGCTGGACGAATTTCTCGCCGCCGCCCGCCGCTGAACAAAAACCGTGGTGCGGCGCTCGCGGCACTTCACTCACTCGACGTCATTCTACAAACTTACTTTGGCACTGCCGGGTAACAACGCGACGAGTTGTATTTGATAGTTTTCAACTATCGAAAATATGTATTCAATCAATTGGAACAATTCCTCTGATAATCGTATCCTGTCAATCTGCCATCCGCGCAGATAGTCCTTCCGATTTTTCAAGAGGAGATTCACCATGAAGCTCAAAGGCACCAAAACCCACGACAATCTGAAAGCCGCGTTCGCGGGCGAATCACAAGCGAATCGCCGCTATTTGTATTTCGCAAACAAGGCCGACGTCGAGGGCCAACCCGAAGTCGCGTCGTTGTTCCGCAATACGGCGGAAGGCGAAACCGGCCATGCGCACGGCCATCTGGATTATTTGGCACACGTTGGCGACCCCGCCACCGATTTGCCGATCGGCTCGTCCGAGCAAAACCTGAAGGCGGCGGTGGCCGGCGAAACGCACGAATACACCGACATGTATCCAGGCATGGCCAAATCCGCACGCAGTGAGGGTTTCGACGAAATCGCCGACTGGTTTGAAACGTTGGCCAAAGCGGAACGCTCGCACGCCAACAAATTCCAGAAAGCATTGGACACACTGGTGGCCGCTTGATTGGTTGACGGGTAAAGGAAGAAGCGTGTGAAACGCACCCAGAGGCCGGTTAAACCACACACCCCCCCCCCCCCGGGAAATTTTGGGGGGCAAATAATTTACGCCGCGCGGGAACCCCAAAATTACCAAAAAAACCCAAA
>JANLQC010000585.1:0-3702 GCA_031367575.1 Betaproteobacteria bacterium
GGGGGAATTTGAAATGAGGAGCGAGAAATGGCATGGCGCTTTAGATGGCGCTCTACATGGCGCTCTACATGGCGCTTTAGGGTTCGCTTAGATCCGCACGCTTGAACCTGGGTTCAAGGCGGTCGCTCACCGGATGCCTTCAGGTACGTCCACGTAGGACGCGCACACCGGCATCGCTTGAGTAAGCGTCCATCGACTTACGTCTATCGGTTCAAAGGATTTAAGACCTAAGCGAACGCTGAAGCGCCATGCTTTGAAAGCATCATAGCGCGTTGCCGTCAGGAAAACACAACCGGCAACCAAGAAACTAAAAAAGCTTTTCCTGATCGGACAGCGCCTTTTCGATGATGCCGTCAAACTCGTCCATCTTGCGACGAATCAATTCGGTATCACCTTCGGCGCGCCCGGCTTTGGCGGGTTTGCCCCCACCTTGCAGCAGCAAGAATTCATGCGCAATATTCAGTGCTGTCATGATCGCGATGCGCTCGTTGCCGACCACCTTGCCGGTATCGCGGATTTCGCGCATTTTCTTGTTGAGGTATTCAACCGAGGCCGCCAATTGCCGCTCTTCGCCACCGGGGGCCGCCACGCGAAATTCACGGCCCATCACATTGATGGTGACACCCTTGGCTTCTTTGGCCTCGCTCACGGGCGCTCACTTTCGGCTTCAGGCAATTGCGCGACCAACGCTTCAATGCGGGTTTTGGCCTGATCCAATTTCTCCGCCAATCGCGTCGCTTCATCGGTTTTACCGACAATCGATTGCCGGAGATCATTGTTTTCGGCGCGCAGGCGCGCGAACAGCGTGACGAAGTGTTTGAGCTTGTCCTCGAAGCGTTGAATATCTTGTTCCATGCGTGGCAATTTATCGAAAAAACCCTGTCCAGTCAATGGGTAAGCGCCGAAATTGAAAGTTTTCTCGAAATTTGCCGAAACCAGTTTATCGACCCATCGCAGAACGTTTTTACAACCTGCCGCGACATTGGCCGATAATCCGATCATGGCCCCTGCGCTCGACACCCGCAATCCGGTCGTTACCGCCGATTTGCTGCGGCTGCTCGCCGACAATGTTTCCGCGTTAATTGCCTATTACTCGGCAGACGGCATGCGCTGCCAGTTCGCCAATGCCGCGTATGCCCGAACCTATAGTCTCGATACCACGTCGATCATCGGCAAGACCCTCGCAGAAATCATCGGCGACGATGCCGCAGTCACGATTGAGCCATTCATTGCCCAGGTGCTACAAGGGAAGAGCGCGAGTTATGAACGTCCGCTGGTATTTCCCAATGGCACACGCGGCATTATCGAGGTGTCGTTGATCCCGCATTTTGGTGCGGGCACCGGGCCGGAAGGGGCGTTTGTGCTTATCAACAACATTACCAAACATCGCGCCGCCGAGCAGGCGATTCGCGACAGCGAGGAGCGCCTGCGAAAATTTTCCGATGCGACCAGTGAAGGCATTGTGTTTATTGAAAACGGCGTCATCGTCGATTCCAACGAAGCCACCGCGCGCATGTTTCGCATTCCGTCCAGTGAATTAATTGGTCGATCAAGTATCGATTTCGTCGCGCCAGAATCGGTTGAATCGGTGGTGAACAACATACGCGCCGGCTTCGAGCGCCCGTATGAGGTGACACTGATGCGCGCCGATGGCTCGCGTTTCGCGGCCGATGTGGTCGGCAAAGACATTGTCAGCAACGGAAAAACGCTGCGCATGACGACCATGCGCGATATCAGCGACCGCAAGCAGGCCGAGGCGCGCATCCAGTTCCTTGCTCACCACGACATCCTCACGCATTTGCCGAATCGCGCGCTATTGATGGATCGGCTGCAGGTGTTGCTCGCCTCGGCACGCCGCCAGAACAGTCTGGTCGGCGTGTTGTTCATCGATCTGGACAACTTCAAGACGGTCAACGATTCGCTCGGACACTACGCGGGTGATGAATTGCTGAAACGGGTGGCAGGACGTCTGCAATCGTGCTTGCGCGGTGCCGATATGGTGGGCCGGTTGGGCGGCGATGAATTTGTCGTCGTTGTCACCGATCTCGCGACGGCTGAGGATATTGCGCCGGTCGCGGAGAAAATTGCCGAGACGATCAGTGAGCCGATTTCGCTGGAAGACCAGGTGCTGTCGGTGTCGGGCTCGATCGGCATCAGCGTGTTTCCAAAAGATGGCGAAACACCCGATACGCTGATTCGCAACGCCGACGCGGCAATGTATCTGGCGAAGGATCGCGGCCGCAGCAACTTCCAGTACTTCATGCCGAGCCTCAACCGATCCGCGTTACAGGCACTGGCGATGGAGTCCGGCATCCGCAACGCGATCAAGCAAGTTGAATTCCTGCTCCATTACCAGCCGGAAGTGGTCGCGAAAACCGGCGTGGTTAGTGCCATCGAAGCGCTGATCCGCTGGAAACATCCCGAGCTCGGCCTGCTTGGCCCGGATCAATTCATTTCGGTCGCGGAACATCGCGGCCTCATCATGCCGATCGGCCACTGGGTGATCAACGAAGCGATTCGGCAGGCGCGCGCATGGGCCAATGATGGCATCAAGGTGCCGATTGCCGTCAATATTTCGGCCGTTCAGTTCAAACAAAAAGATCTGGTCGAGGTTATTGGCGCGCGGCTGCGCGAGCATGGTGTTTCCGGCGAAATGCTGGAACTCGAATTGACTGAAAGCCTGTTCATGGAAGACGTGAACGCGACCAGCAAAACGCTGCATCGCCTGAAAGACCTGGGCATCTCGCTTGCGGTAGATGATTTTGGCACCGGCTATTCGTCGTTGTCTTATCTGAAACGCTACCCGATCGACAAAATCAAGATCGACCGTTCATTCATCCGTGATGTGCCGGTCGACGCCGATGATGTCGCCATCACGCGTGCCATCATCGGTCTCGCCGCCAGTTTGGGTCTGAAAGTGGTCGGCGAAGGGGTTGAGACTGACGCACAGCGGCAATTTCTGGAAGACAATCATTGCGACCAGATTCAGGGTTTTCTCATCTCACAGCCACTCGACCCTGAAACGATGTTGTCGTGGCTCAAACGCGCTCACAGTTAAGCGCCGCCAACCCTCTCCTTCCCGTACAATATCGACGTGCAAGGTGCCGCGCGATTCCCGGTGACGGGTCGCAAGGTTAAACGGGAAGCCCGCGCATGTCGGGCACTGCCCCCGCAACGGTGATTGGTTTATTTGCGATGGTGATACCACTGGATGTGCATCTTCATCCGGGAAGGTCATCGCAAACGTGTGTGCGGCGCGCGATTTTTCGCGGCGCATGCACAAGCCATCAGTCCGGATACCGGCCTTCATGCCCGCAGTGATGCATCGCGATCAATGTGGGCGGGTGTGCATTCGCGTGTTCCGTTCGCGGTGACCGTGTGTGCATGAAGAATCACGCGGCTTGCGGGGACGCTTGCCGCTTTTTAACAATCACTTCCATGAAATCTCCACATCCCAACGCATTGCCGTCGTTGCTGTCGTTCGTCAATCCACTCTCTTTTCCATTTTCATTGCCGCTTTCCCTCGGTGTATTGCTCGGCCTCTCGCACGGCCTCGCCGCACAAACCACCGAGGCCCCCAACCGTCTCGACAACGTCGTCATCACCGCCACCCGCACGCTGCAACCGCTCGATGGCACGCTGGCGCAAGCGGTCATCATCAATCGCGATGATATCGAATCGGCCGGCGTGGCCACGTTCACC
>JANLQC010000607.1:0-4731 GCA_031367575.1 Betaproteobacteria bacterium
GTCACTTGTCAGATCACGATTAACGGCGTGACCAACGCCAGCCCGAATGGCGTCAATAATGACTGCTCCTCCAATCCACCCGCGTACACCAACGGCCCTTCGTCAATCAGCGGTCTCGTAAATGTTTCGAATGGTGTGACCAATCGCTGCTTGGTCATAATTGGGCCACCCGGCAAGCCGAATCTGGATATGTCGCTTATCAAGTCATTGAGCGCAAATTCTGGAACATCGCCCAGTGGCGCCTACACCGTCCGAATTCGGTACTTGAACGTAAGCTCGGTTGAAGGCCGCAAAACCGATGTCGCAATTGTGGACACGCTGCCGGCCGGCATGCTGCTCATCCCCGGCACTTTGAAGGTTTTCCCGACGGGTGGCCCGCCGACAATCAGCTTGCCAAACTCATCCGGAACATTTTCTGCCAACGGATCAAGTGCAACTTATAGTGCGGAAGGCAATACCATACGGGTCGGTTTCGCGAGTCTGGAACAGGGCGAATGGGGTCTCATCGAGTTTGACATCAATATCGCTGCGGGCATTGCGGTCGACACCGTGATCCGCAACATTGCCCAAGTCTCGTATCTGGATTTTGAAGGGAAGCCTTCTGGACCGAAGGCGTCTAGTCCGAGTGAATTTCGCATCACGGGGAACGATGGCGTCGAGTTGCGTGGCATGACGATTCCCACTGCGGAACCCGGAAGCACGGTCACGTTTGAAAACTTGCTGACCAATACCGGCGCGCGGTCGGACACATTCGATATTTCGCTTAGCGGTTCCAATTATCCGAGCGGCACCGTGTTCAAATTGTTCAAGGCCGATGGCGTTACGCCGCTCGCCGACAGCAACGGAAATGGAATCCCTGATACCGGCGTCGTCGCTGCTGGCGGGACATTCAAGATCGTTGTAAAAGCGCAGTTGCCAAATGGCTCATCGGGTGGCCCGTACTCGATCAACAAGAGCGCGCAGTCGATTTCGAATCCATTGGTACGGGCTGGCGATGCCGACATCCTTACGACAATCGGAATGCTTTGCCGGATGGTGCTTGAACCAAATAATTCCGGAACGGTTACGCCCGGCGGCGCCATCGTTTATACGCATGTACTGACCAACATTGGCAACTGTACGGAGACGGTAACTTTTCCATCGAATTTTCTCGCCAACACGTCCAATGGCTGGGTTTCGCAACTCTTTGAAGACAATGCGACGGCCGGTGGCCAATCAATTGTTGGAATTCTCGATGCGGGCGATAGCATCGTGTCGACCACGACAACAATTAGCGTCCCGCCGGGGGGACGAGTTGTTTTCCTGGTCCGCGTGACTGCGCCGGCGAATAGCACAATCGGGGCTAGCAACACGACTAATATCCGCGTCACGGGTGGAGCGAGCGGTGTATTGACCGTGAATGACGTTACGACGATTTCCAACGGGCCGGTCGGCATAGTGTCCGATGAAATTACCGGATTCGTCGATTCCACTTTCCTTCGACCTTCGGTCTGGGGATTCATTGGGCAGCCACTATATCTTCGCGCCAATGCACCGTCGTGTAACGCAGATCCAACCGTTATCGAGCGCCGCATCATCATCATCACGGGGCCCGGCGGCGAACGGGAAGAAATCGTCGCAATCGAAACGGGGCCCAATACCGGCATGTTTGTTGCGGAACAATTGAACATCCGCCTGCCACCGGTAAGAGCAGGAGATCGCATTCTCGAGGGGCGGCCGTACGACACCTTTGACGTTGAGCTTACAGGGTGTGGCAAGAAGATTTCGACCACCGTTACGCTCATCGATCCAAACGGACTTGTCTTTGATAGCCGTACCAATCAGCCCGTCGCCGGGGCGACGGTTCGCCTGCTTACCGCTGTTGGTGGAGCTTGCACAAACACATTGGCCACGGTCAATACATTGGCAGGCGGACAAGTGGTTCCGGCTCCCAATGTTGTGGTCACCGGCGCGGACGGTCGCTTTGCTTTCCCGCTGGTGACTTCAAGTGACTATTGTGTACGAGTGACGCCGCCCAATGGCTACACGTGGACGTCGACCGTTCCGGTCACGCAATTGCCTCCGGGTCGCAACGTCATCGCAACGGGGCCGACAACGGGTGGGTCGTATGGAGGCGCTTTCCGCGTCGGTCCGAATACCGGCCCGGTCATCGTGGATATTCCTGTCGATGCCGGCTTGATTGGGGGCTTGTTCGTCCAAAAAATCGTGTTGCGCGCAATTGTTGAGATTGGCGAATTTCTCGATTACAGCGTGACGGTCAAAAACAATACGGGCTATGCGCTTAATTTGAGCGATGTCTTGCTTAACGATACGTTGCCAGCGGGATTCACTTACGCGGCAGGATCAACGCGCATCGATAATCAGCGTGCGGTCGACCCCCAAGGCGGCGCGGGGCCCAAGCTTACGTTCAATCTTGGCCGAATGACGAAAGCTCAGCAGATCAAGATTGCCTATCGGGTACGAGTAGGGCCAGGAGCCATCCAGGGTGACGGTGTCAATCGCGTCGTGGCGACCTATCGACTTTCGGGTGGCAGCACCCTTTATAGTGAATCAAATGTTGCAACCGCGAAGGTGACGGTGTCTGGCGGCGTATTCATTGATCGCGCTTATGTTGTCGGGAAAGTCTATGCCGTTTGCAACCAAGACACATCGCAGAAAACCGGCGGCAGCACGGAGTCGCGCGAGGTCGGTGTGCCTGCCGTGCGCCTCTATCTGGAAGACGGTACCAATGTCATAACGGATTCCGATGGAAAATTCAGCTTTTACGGGCTGCTTCCGCGTACACATATCATTAAAGTTGACCGGACAACATTGCCTGTAGGCGTTGAGGCGAAGGATTTTGACAATCTTTCCAGTCGCAACCTTGGCAAGGGCGATAGTCGAATCATTGACTTGAAGAATGGCGAGTTGCACAAAGCCAATTTCGCGATATCCGTTTGCTCCTCGCAAGTCCAGTCCGAGATTACCACTCGCCAGCAAGTCGCCGCGAGCCTGAAAAATGAGTTTGACGGCAGGTTGCAGCAGCGGCTCGAAACGGATCCAAACGTTCGAGCACTAAGTGATGTCAAGGCCTTGCCAGCATCGGGCGTTGTCGGCACCACGGCACCGACCGCAAACATTGCCGCTCCAACGGCTCTTGGGTCGCCGGTTGAAGGTGGCGGACTAGGGCAGGGTTCGACGCGATTTGATTCTTTGTTCCGATCACAATCTGATGTCACGACGCGACAAATTGTTGATCGTAAACCCAAGGAACCGGAAATTCTGCTTGAAGAGTTGCTGCCGAAGGAAGACAACACGCTCGATTTCATCGGCCTAAAGGATTCGGATGTACTCGGATTTGCGCAATCGACTATCCGCGTCAAAGGTACTGCCGGGTCGACTTTTAAACTTGCCGTAAACGGTAAAGATGTTTCAGACGACCGCATCGGTAAGCGGGCGACATTTGCCGAAAAACAATCGCAGGCATGGGAGTACCTGGGCGTCAATCTCGATGTCGGACCAAACACGCTTTCGTTGAAGCAAGTCGATGCATTTGGAAACGCGCGCGGTGAGCGCACCATTAAGGTATTCGCTCCGGGCGCACCGGCGAAACTGGTAATTGAATTCCCGCCAGTAAAGGGGAACACACCGGCAAGCGCGATGGGCGGCGCGATTGCCGACGGCAAGACGCCCGCCAAAGTTGTGGTGAGATTGTTCGACCAAAATAGTGTCCCGGTTACAACGCGCACAGCGGTGACGCTTTCCGCAACGGCGGGGCGTTGGGCGGTTGAAGATCTGAACCCGATCGAGCCGGGCATTCAAACATTCATAGAAGGCGGACGATCGGAATTTGATCTGTTGGCGCCGTCTGATCCCACCGTTTCGCTGGTGCGTGTCGATAGCGGTGATATTCATGCCGAAGCAAAGCTCGATTTCTTGCCGGACTTGCGCGAAATGATTGCCGCAGGTGTTATTGAGGGCGTATTGAACTTGCGCAAACTTGATTCGCGTGGTTTTGCACCCGCGCGCGCGCAGGATGGCTTCGAGCAGGAAATTACTCATTTGTCGCGCACTTGGGGTAACGGACAGCGCGATGCAGCTGCGCGTGCTGCGATGTTCCTGAAGGGCAAGGTCAAGGGCGAATATCTCTTGACGCTGGCATACGACTCCGACAAAAACACCAGAGATCGCTTGTTCCGGGATATTCAGCCCGATGAGTTCTATCCAATTTATGGCGATTCATCGGTGCGTGGATTTGATGCGCAGTCTACCGGCCGGTTTTATGTTCGAATCGACAAGAAAAAGTCATATTTGCTTTATGGGGATTTCAATACTTCACAGTTTAGTGAAGCGCGAAAACTTTCAAACTACAGCCGCTCGCTGACCGGCGCAAAACAACACTTTGAAACAGGGCAGATCAACGCGAATGTCTTCGCCAGCCGGGATTCGACCAGGCAGATCATCGATGAGCTCGCTGCAAACGGTACATCAGGGCCGTTCGTGCTTACCCGGGTAGGCGGACTGATCAACAGCGAAAAAATTGAGGTTTTGACGCGCAGCCGGAATCAGCCGTCGATAATCGTTCGCGCTGTGCCATTGACCCGCTTCGTGGATTACGAGCTAGAGCCCCTTACCGGTCGAATACTATTCAAGTCTCCGATCGCCAGCCTCGACGAAGAATTGAATCCGATTTCAATTCGAATCACCTACGAAATTGATCAGGGCGGTCAGTAATTCTGGGTCGCGGGCGCG
>JANLQC010000614.1:0-3458 GCA_031367575.1 Betaproteobacteria bacterium
CGGATGACCATCAGGCGGCGCAGTCGGTCGGCATTCCGCTCAATCGCATCTGGGTGATTGTCTGGAGCGTGTCGGGATTTGTGGCGTTGGTGGCAGGCGTGATCTGGGGCTCCAAACTGGGCGTGCAGTTCTCGCTTGCGCTGGTGGCGTTGAAGGCGATTCCGGTTGTCATCCTCGGCGGATTTACCTCGGTGCCGGGTGCCATTGTCGGTGGCCTCATTATCGGTGTCGGTGAGAAGGTGGCCGAAGTATATCTGGGGCCGATCATTGGCGGCGGCATTGAGAATTGGTTTGCCTATGGCCTCGCACTCGCGTTTCTGATGGTGCGTCCCGAAGGTTTGTTTGGCGAACGACATATTGATCGGGTTTAGCGATGTTCTATAGAGAAAACGGCCAATTCAAAACCAGCTATGCCGATGATCAGGCGCTGCTATCGATTAAGCAGGACAAGTGGTTTATCTGGCTGGTGTTGGTTATTGCGTTTGCGGTGGTGCCGATGTTCGCGTCCGAATATTTGTTTCGCGCGATTCTGGTTCCGTTTTTGATTTTGGCGCTGGCCGCCATCGGACTGAATATTTTGGTGGGCTATTGCGGGCAGATTTCGCTGGGCACCGGCGCATTCATGATGGTCGGGGCGTATGCCGCGTTCAACATCGCGGTGCGGATTCCGCAATTGAACATTCTCGTTGTCTTCGTTCTGGCAGGCTTGATCACCACCGTTGTCGGCATGTTTTTTGGCATTCCCAGCCTGCGCATCAAAGGGCTTTATCTGGCCGTGGCGACATTGGCGGCACAGTTTTTCATGGATTGGCTGTTTTCGCGCGTGAAATGGCTGACCAACGATTCTTCCTCCGGCTCGGTCAATGCGCCGGTGGTGGAAATGTTTGGTTTTAAACTTGATTCGCCGGCTGATAAATACTGGTTTGTGCTTTCCATCGTGGTGTTGTTCGCGCTGATGGCCAAGAATCTGGTGCGCTCCAATATCGGCCGCAGCTGGATGGCGACGCGCGACATGGATGTGGCCGCTGAAATCATCGGTATCCGGCCGGTGTATGCAAAATTATCCGCATTCGCGGTCAGCTCGTTTATTGTCGGCATCGCCGGCGCGCTGTGGGCGTTTGTGCATCTCGGCTCGTGGGAGCCATTGGCGTTTGATATCAACCGCTCGTTCACGATGATTTTCATGATCATCATCGGCGGCCTCGGTTCCATTCTCGGTTCATTTCTGGGTGCCGCGTTCATTGTCATGTTGCCGCTATTCTTGAATCAGTTGCCGCACTGGCTCGGCATCCCGATTTCAACCGCGACCGCCTCGCATCTGGAGTTCATGATCTTCGGTGCGCTGATCGTTTTCTTTTTGATTGTCGAGCCGCATGGCTTGGCACGGCTTTGGGCAATCGCCAAGGAAAAATTGCGCATCTGGCCGTTTCCGCATTGAAGCCGCATTGATGTATTCCGTGAAAAACGCGTTTGACACGATTGTCTTATGATGAATTCAACAAGAGCAGAAATGCCAACGCAGTGAAGTGACGAAACCTTGCAACCACCCCAGTCAACAGGAGGATACAAATGAACCGCAAATTGAAAACCGCAGGGCTTGCATGTGCCGTGGCCAGTGCTTTCGCGGCTGGAACGGCATACGCGCAAGCCAATGAGCAATTCGTGCCGGTGCTGGTGTACCGCACCGGCACCTACGCACCAAATGGCGTGCCTTGGGCGAACGGATTCGTCGATTACCTGAAGCTCGTCAACGAGCGCGATGGCGGTATTGGCGGCGTGAAAATTACCTACGAAGAATGCGAAACCGGCTACGCGACCGACCGTGGTGTCGAGTGTTACGAGCGGCTGAAAGGCAAAGGGCCGACCGGCGCCACCGGCTTCAATCCGCTCTCAACCGGCATTACGTTTGCGCTGACGGAAAAGGCGTTTGCCGACAAGATTCCGATGTTCACCACCGGCTACGGTCGCAGCGAATCGGCCGATGGCAGCATCTTCAAATGGAGCTTCCCGCTGCTCGGCACCTATTGGAGTGCGGCCGATATTCTGGTGCAACACGTGGCGAAAAAAGGCAGTTTGAAAGGCAAGAAAATCGCGCTCGTTTATCACGATTCGCCGTTTGGCAAAGAGCCGATTCCGGTGCTCGAGGAACACGCAAAAAGACACGGCTTCGAGTTGATCAAGTTGCCGGTGACGCATCCGGGCGTCGAGCAAAAAGCGACATGGCTGCAAGTGCGCCAACAGCGTCCGGACTTCGTGTTCCTGTGGGGTTGGGGGGTGATGAATTCGGCGGCGATCCGCGAAGCGATCAACGTATCGTATCCGCGCTTGCAAATGTACGGTGTGTGGTGGAGTGCGGCTGAACCGGACACCTTGCCGGCCGAAGCCGCCGCCAAAGGCTATAACGGACTCGCGTTGCAACACTCAAACGAAAACAACGCGGTTGTGCATAAAGAATTGATGAAAGTCTTGCACGACAAGGGCAAAGGCACCGGCAAGAAAGAGGAAGTCGGCAATGTGCTTTACAACCGCGGCATGCTCTCGGCGATGTTGACGCTGGAAGCGGTGCGCGTGGCGCAAGGCAAGTTCGGCAAGAAGCCCTTGACCGGTGAACAGGTGCGCTGGGGTGCGGAAAATCTCAACATCGATGCCGCGCGTATCAAGGCGTTGGGGGTGGATGGCATTTTGCTGCCGCTGAAGACCTCGTGCCTCGATCACGAGGGCACCCGCAAGGCGCGCATCCATACGTGGGATGGCGCGACCTGGAGCTATACGTCCGATTGGTATGAAGCCGACAATAAATTGCTGCGCCCGATGGTGGAAGCACAGGCGAAGAAATATGCGGCGGAAAAGAAACTGGAGCAGCGGGATTGCAAGAAGGAGAGTTGATTGGGAATGGTTGGGTAGCGGCGGATGCAGATGTAATGTCGTCACTCAATTCTCCTGCGTTCATTTCGGCGCACTTCTCGCTTTAAAAAGGGGGAAGCGCGCTGTCAGAAATATGTGTTCATGAATTACCACTGACGACAACAAATCTTTAGGCCTGATTATCCAGTTCGCAAACATGTCCATCACCGCCACTTCCGCAGATTCTGTTTCGCGCCCGTTGCTTTCCGTCAACGGCATCGAAGTCATTTACAACCACGTCATCCTGGTGCTGAAGGGCGTTTCGCTCAATGTGCCGGAGGGCGGCATTGTCGCGTTGCTGGGGGCCAATGGCGCGGGCAAAACCACGACACTGCGCGCGATTTCAAATCTGCTCAAGAGCGAACGTGGCGATGTCACCAAAGGATCGGTCGAATATCGCGGCGAGAAAGTGCATAAATTGTCGCCCTCGGATCTGGTCAAGCGCGGCGTGATTCAGGTGATGGAGGGGCGGCACTGTTTTGGGCATTTGACGGTGGAAGAAAATCTGCTCACCGGTGCTTATATCCGCGACGCATCCAAAGCGGAGATCAATG
>JANLQC010000629.1:0-8574 GCA_031367575.1 Betaproteobacteria bacterium
AGCAGGAAAGAATATATTCACGGCATCTACCCGCTTGCCAACGACGACAAGTACGAGAAGGTCGCGAAGCAAGTTGTGCCCGTCGTCTTGGCAAGTTTCCCGCACCGGGCACGTTTGACGCAGCTCTCGGCGTTGGAATACCTGCTCAAAGCCGCGTTGCGCTATATGAGCAAAGTAGAACTCAATTCGCTTATCCACTCCCGGCTGCAATTGAAAAGCCTCGATGTAGCACAAAGAATTTACTGGTTATCGACTGGAGCGATCCTCAATGCAGATCAGTATCTTGGCGCACTAAGCAGATATGTCGCAGGCAAAGAAATTCGCGTCGGTCATTTGGGGGCATTCTTTTATCGCGAGCAAGGAGAATCATCGAAGTTGGGAGACCTGTCGATCCACACACGGGCGCGATTATTAGAACTACTCGCGCCGAGTTGTCGGCCAGACCGACATGCAGACGGAATCGTTACCCACGACATGAATCGCGCGGATTTGGTTCGAAATTGGATAAACAATTTGGCCGCAAGCCCTGATCCAACCGCGACCCAGGAGCTTCAACGCTTGGCGACACTCCCTGAATTGCATCAATGGCTCGAGCAACTGGGCCAAGCGCGATTGCAGCAAGGCACCGTTGCCCGCGATTTCAGTTTTGTCCACCCTAGTCACACGCAGGTAGCGGATACGCTGTATCAGGGGCTGCCCGCAAATGTAGCGGATGTTGCAGCCATCGTGAATGAAGTCTTGGCCGGTATCGGAAAAGACATTCGTACAAGTGACAACAACTTGTTTCGTTTGTTCTGGAATGGGGATTCATACGACAGGCCCCAAACGCAGAAACCGGAAGAAGGCTGCCGCGATGTGCTTGTAGAACTAATGCGGGAGCGTCTTAGGAAATTTCAAATTGAATGCACGGGGGAGGCGCGACATGTAAACGAAAGCCGTTCCGATATCCTATGCACCTATTCAACTTGGGCAATTCCGATTGAAATCAAGAAAGACAGCCACAAAGCGTTATGGCGGGGAATTAACGAACAGCTACTTGCCAAGTATTCCATTGACCCGCGTGCACAAGGGCACGGTGTTTACATCGCGCTCTGGTTTGGTGGTGGCTTCAAAAAAAACCCGCCGCCTACCGGGCGAAAACCCGCGACGGCAGAACAGCTTTTGCAACGGCTGAAGGATCAAGTCCCGGCAAATCGATCAAAGCTGATTTCCGTTCATGTGATTGATTTTAGTTTGCCGAAATAGGCTACTTCTATCTACCCTGTCACTCTCGCCCCCGATTCAAGCATTCGAGGGCAGGCTTCCGCGGGAATCCAAATTTCGTAATCACTTGAGTCGCAACGACAAATGGATCCCCGCGTTCGCGAGGATGACAAGAATTGAGGGTAAATAGAAGTACCCAATAGTGCCGAACGCCATTCGGCGGGCCTTTCCGGTCACAAATGCCTGAAACACCGCGCCAGATAAAGAGTTTTCGATGTTGGTGGAAACTTTTATTGATCCCGTCATCCCGACGGAGGCGCATATCCGCTAACTTAAGCCCATTCACTTGTAAAGATAGTGGTGTCGATCCCGAATCACGTCCGGGTTTCCTCGTCTTCCAATAATCTGAGCCGATGGGTGGACTGGATTCCGGCGCAGTTGCCAAAACTCGCCGGAATGATGAAAGTTTGCGGCCAATTGTCGAACCGATACCTACGATGGAGCCCTGGTGAACACCCCGCATGTGCGCTCTCGCACATACAACCCCGGTCAATCCCTCCACACTGCGTTCATCTATGGACGCCGCACCGCTGGAACTCGCCTCAATTGATCAGCCGACCGCAACCGAGCTTGCATTGGCCGGGCGCTGGACGGCGCGCGGGATTGGCGCGATTCAGGAGCAGCTTGCCTCTTTGCGGGCCGCGCCGAAATCCGAGGTGGTCGCCGATGGCGCGCAGATCGAGGCACTCGATACGGCTGGCGCCTGGGTGCTGCAAAAATTGTTGTTGCGACTGGGCGATGAAGGCATCGCACTGAAGGTGCAGGGCTTGCGTCCGGAATTTGCCAAGTTGCTGGCGGTGGTGGCTGAGCAGATGTCTGAGCAGGCTTCGGTAACGCCGACCAAAGCCGACAAACCGGTCAGCGCGCTCGAGTACATCGGCCAACGTGCGGCGTCGGCATATGAACAATCGGTGGCGCTGCTCGCCTTCGTCGGCGAAACGGCGATGGCCTTTGTTGGCGGCATCAGGCACCCGCAGCGCATCCGCTGGCGACCGATACTGTTCAACATTCGCACCGCCGGATTCGATGCGTTGCCGATTGTCGGGCTGTTGTCGTTCTTGCTCGGTGTGGTGGTCGCGTATCAGGGTGCCGACCAATTGAAGCAATACGGCGCGAATATTTTTGTCATTGATCTGGTGGGGTTGTCGATGTTGCGCGAATTCGCGCCGCTGATCACCGCCATCATCATCGCCGGGCGCTCCGGTTCCGCGTACGCCGCACAGATCGGCACGATGGCCGTGACCGAGGAAATTGACGCCATGCGCACGCTCGGCATTGCGCCGCTGGAATTGTTGGTGCTGCCCAAGATCATCGCACTGGTGATCGCGATGCCGCTCCTGACCGCGTTCGCTGATGTGCTGGGCGTGATCGGTGGCATGATCATGGCGCAATCACAACTCGGCGTGACCTACGGCGAATTTATGGATCGCTTCACCAGCGCGGTGAGCGTGACGGCCTACATGGTCGGGATCGGCAAGGCGCCGGTGTTTGCCGCCATCATCGTCATCGTCGGCTGCTTTCAGGGCTTTCGCACCAAGGGCGGCGCCGACAGCGTTGGCCGCCAGACCACGCGCAGTGTGGTGCAGTCGATTTTCCTGGTGATCGTTGCCGATGCGCTGTTCTCGATTGCGTTCAGCGCACTGGATTTGTGACAAAACTCATGCAAACCGCTGCCAAAACAACCGAAGAAAAAACCCGCGAGGTCGTCATCGAAGTCAGCGGTGTGTCGACGCGCTTTGGCGATCACGTCGTGCATACCGACATCAACCTTGAGGTGCGCCGCGCGGAAATATTTGCGCTCATTGGCGGCAGCGGTTCCGGCAAATCAACCTTGCTGCGCGAAATGATTCTGCTGCACCGCGCCGACGCGGGATCGATAAAGGTGCTTGGCAACGACTTGAAAAATCTCAGTGACGATGATGCCCTCGCGTTGCGAAAGCGCTGGGGCGTTTTGTTCCAGCATGGCGGATTGTTCGGCTCACTCACGGTGATGGAAAACATCGGCCTGCCGCTGCGTGAACATACCGATCTTGACGATGCCCTGATCGATGAAGTCGCCGCATGGAAACTCGCGATGGCGGGGTTAAAGCCGGAAGCGGGTGGGCTGTATCCCTCCGAGCTCAGCGGCGGCATGTTGAAGCGCGCCTCACTCGCGCGCGCGCTCGCACTTGATCCCGAGTTACTGTTTCTCGATGAACCGACGGCAGGTCTTGACCCGGTCAGTGCCGACGGTGTCGATGAATTGGTGCTGAAACTGCGTGATTTGTTCGGCCTCACCATCGTCATTATCACCCACGATCTTGATTTGCTGTGGCAGGTCGCTGATCGCGTGGCGGTGCTCGGACAAGGCAAGTTGCAGGGCATCGGTTCGATGGCGGAACTGAAAGAAATGGACAATCCGGATATCCGCCAATTCTTTGACGGCCCGCGCGGCAGAACTGCCGTGACACAAATGGCGCAAATGGCGCAGCAAAAACAACCGGCGGCCCGCCCGGCGGCAGCGTGAAAACAATGAGGCCATCATCGAAACCAAAGTGAACTATGCGCTGGTGGGCGGTTTCGTCCTCGTCATCGGTGCGGCGCTGATCGCCATCGTGCTGTGGCTCGCCTCGGGCGGCGCATTTCAGAAAAAGTACGATTTTTTTCTCGCGGTCATGGGGGAATCGGTGTCAGGCCTCAATCTGAATGCGCCGGTCAAATACAACGGTGTGGAAGTCGGCAAAGTGCGCAGCATCCGGCTCGATCCGGCCAACCCGGAATTGGTGCAATTGATTTTTGCCATCGAGCGCGGCACGCCGATCAAAGTGGATACCTTCGCCGTCCTGAAAACACAGGGCCTGACCGGCATCGCTTACGTCGAACTCGGTGGCGGCTCGCGCGATGCAGCACCGCTGGTTGCCACGGTCGAAGGACAGATTCCGCAAATTTCGACCAAGCCCTCGCTCAGTGCGCGCCTGGAGAACGTGCTGTCTACCGCACTGGAGAAACTGGATCGCATGTCGAGCAGCATCGAAGCACTGTTAAGCAAAGAAAATCAGGCGGCATTCTCCAGCACGCTGGCCGATTTTGCCGCCGTATTGCGCACCATCGCATTGAAGAAAGAAGCCATTGACGCGACTCTTGCCAACGCGGCGCGCACCTTTGACAACAGTGCCCGCGTCAGCGCGCAATTGGGCCCCGTGATCGAGCGCGTCGGGCGCGGTGCCGATGCCGTTGAAAAGCTCGGTAATGAGGCGGCCAGCGCCAGCAAGTCGGCCGGAAAAACGGTCAATGCGGTGGGTGCGGATTTGCAACGCTTCACCGGAGAGACGCTGCCCGAATTGGATCGCCTGCTGGGCGAGTTGAGTGTTCTCTCCGCATCGCTGCGGCGCTTGAGCGAGCAAACCGAACGCAACCCATCGAGTGTCTTGTTTGGCCGCAGCAAGGTGCCGGACGGGCCGGGAGAATTGACCATGAAACCAAAACCACCATGAAAAAATTGATGCGTACACCCCTATTTGGGTTCGTTTGGTTCGGCATGATGTTGATGCTCACCGCCGGTTGCGCTGCACTGCTGCCGAAACCACCGGTGCAGCCGACTTTTTATTCGCTGGATCGCGCGGTGCCCGATGTTCAATTCAAGGTACCCGCCGCCAATGTGGATCCGAATCGCGCGGAAACCGCGCCAACGCTGGTCATCAATCCACCGCGCGCAGCGGCCGGGTTTGACAGCCAGCGCATTATTTACACACGTGAATCGCACCAGCTCGAATATTTTGCGCACAGCGAATGGATCGATACGCCGGCGCGCATGCTGGCCCCGCTGATCGTCGCCGCCGTCTCGAATGCGGGCACCTTCCGCGCCGTGGTGCCGACGCCGAGCCTTGCCGCCGGCGACATCAAGCTCGATACCGAAATCGTGCGCCTGCAACAGGTGTTCGGCGGTTCGTCGAGCCGTGTGCAATTTACCTTGCGCGCGTATTTGGTCGATAGCGCCACCCGCCGCGTGTTGGCGTGGCGTGAATTCGATGAAACCGTGACGGCATCAAGCGAAGATCCGCGGGGCGGTGTGGATGCCGCCAATCGCGCCGTGCAAAACGTGCTGCGGGCACTGACCGGTTTGTGCATTGAAGCGGCGGACATCTGGCAATCCCTTGCCCCCGAGCGACCGGCGCGCAAACCATGAGCAGTTTACCGCGCCATCAAAAACTGTAGCGCGCGATGATTTTGTTGCGGCGAATTGACAGGTTATCCGGTGTCATGCCGGGAATGTCGGGCAGCAGTTTTCTCATCGGCTTGTAGACGGCGTGGCCGCCGCGATAGTCGTAGCAAAGCGCGCCACTTTGTTTCGCACAGCCGTGCGGAAGTTGCCGTTGGCCATCGGCTGCGGCGTAGGTCAGGTGCGGTACCTGTTCTTCGGCGCGCAGATGAAACGAAAGGCCGGTCGTTGACGGCAGCGCCTTCGATGCCTGCTTAAACAGCTCCGGCGTCATTTTTGCCAGTGGCACCCCACGCGGTATTTCGGCAATGCCAGCCGACGCCAATGAGACGATTGCAATCGTCAGCAGCCATCGGGTGGTCAACAACGTCGCGCGCATGTGGTGGCTTCCCTGCCGACTCCGCCGCGCGGAATTGCGGGCGAAACATCAATGAATCCACGATAGCAAATGTGATCAGGAAAGCGTGTAGGCGCGGTGCGGCAGCGACGGGTGGCGATTGACGAGTCTCATGTCGGAGTGCGACTACAAGCGCCAGTTTGGCGGCGGGCAAAAAAATCTGGCATTGCCTTTTTTGAAAAGCGCACTTGCCTATGGGCTTGTAGAATTATCGGCTGGCAGAAATTCGATAAACAATCGCGAACAAAATCAATGTGGCGTCGTACCTGCAACGCTATCCAATTGTGTATTCGTTCGCGAATGTTCAAGTGCCTTATCGAGCGCTTCCATGAACAGGTCAAACTTGATCGGTTTGGTGAGATACAGATAAAAACCTGACTTGAGGCCCCTGGAAATATCGGCAGGCATCACGTTGGCACTGAGGGCGATGACCGGAATGTGCGCCGTCGATGGCAGGGTGCTGAGGATTTTCATCGCCTCGACCCCATTCATGCCGGGCAGATTGATGTCCATCAATATGACTTCGGGCTGATTCACCCTTGCCGACTCGATTCCGGAAACACCGTCGGGTGCCGACAGCAGGCGCAGGTCGGGGCGGCGCGCAATCAGTTGTTTGACCAGCTCCAGATTGGCCGGATTATCTTCGACGTAAAGCAAGGTACGCAGCGGCGTTCCATTCGCCGCCAAAGGCGGCACGATGGTGGCCGGGCCATCTGTTGGCATGGCCAGATTGACTGCGGTCGTGGTTTCCAATTCGATCCAAAACGTACTGCCGTTTCCAACGATGCTATTCGCACCAATGTTGCCACCCATCATTTCGATCAATTGCTTGGCGATCACCAAACCGAGACCGACCCCCGCCTCGGTGCCCGCTTCCTGCCCATGACCAATGACCGGCTGAAAAAGCTGTTGCAGTCGTTCCGGCGCGAGGCCCGTGCCGGTATCCTTGACGCTGACCCGAATCGTGCCGGGTGTTTTCGCGTCGAGTGTGCATTCAATGTTCACGTCACCACCGGCATCATTGTGCCGGATGGCGTTAAGCAGCAGGTTGTCCAGCACCTGTTTGAGCCGCGTGCGATCCGCGCAGACAAAACATGGGGTATCGAATTGCGGAAACGTCATATGCACGCGGCGCGCGGTCGCCTGCGGGGCCACCATCACCCGGCATTCGCGCAACACATCGGCGAGCGAAACCGGTTCGACGGAAATGGTGACGCGCCCCGCCTCGATCAACGCGAGATCGAGGATCTTGTTGGACAACTCCAGCAAATACCGCCCTGCGACAAGAATTTCCGCGATGTTCTGTTCCTGCGTAGGTGCCAGCGGCGGTACGCCGGTCTCCATCAATTCGGCAAAACCGAGAATGACATTGAGCGGGGTGCGCAGTTCGTGGCTCAATTGCACCAGAAAATCGGATTTGCCGAGGCTGGCACTTTTCACCACGGCGCCGGCGCTGGCCAATGCCAGTTCCGCCTGCTTGCGCGCAGAATTGTTGGTGCCGATCAACAGATAGCCGATGATGGTGCCGGGTTTGTCCATCAATGCGGTGATCGACACGACGGCCGGGAAACGGCTGCCGTCCTTGCGGATATAGGTTAATTCATAGGTGTCTTCAATCCCCAGCGAGGCCTTGAAAGTCATGGCACCGAAGCCCGGTTTGATCGCGGTGGCGAATTCTTCGCTCAGCGTCGCCGCACGCGCGATCACTTCTTCCGGATCGTGGAGGTCGTGGGGACTGAGCTTGTTGACCACGTCGGCGGCGGCATATCCCAGCAGGTGCTCGGCACCAGCGTTGAAGAGTTGGATGATGCCTTTTTCGTCGGTGGCGATCAGGGCGAACGTGGCATTGTTGAGAATGGCGTGTTGCAGCGCGCCAGTATTAAGCAGCACTTCCGAATGGGCACCGCCATCCCTTGATCCCGCTTTCCCGCCTTGGTCAGCGCCGTGGTCAGCACTGTGGTCAGTGCTGTGGTCAGATTGGGCGGCAGGAGTTTCTGTTTTTTTCATGACAAGCCTTTTGGCAATGCGTGTGTTGCGTTATCGACAGGGACAGGGAAGCGTTGAGTAACGGCACCGGCTGGCGGTCTGCTCATCCGGAGGCACCCATGTCCTTTGCAAGCTAGCACGCAATCCAGTTACAGGTGTGTAGGCCAAAGCCTGATTCGGTTGTAGTGCGGCACAACCGCAACCGTACGGCCGACTTTTCTCAATATCATGCCGTGACGCTTGTAGGTTTTGTCCGACCCGACAAGTCGCGTTTCACTGCTATCGTCGTGTACACAGTCGCTCTATTCTCGATCCAGCAAATAACCCGCCAACAAGGGAGAGCGTCGTGCGTATTGTTGTTTCCATTCCATCCTCATGGTGCCCAAAGATCGGTCGAGCGCGCATTTTGGTGGCGGCGACTGTCGCCAGCATCGCCGGGTTCGCAGGTTGTGCCTCGCTGCCGCAAGTCAGCGCAGACACGTTGCAGGTCGCCACCCGGCCCGCCGCCATGAGCGGTGCGCGCGGGCCGCTATCGGCCGCGCAAAGCAAGGCAATCCTTGCCAATCTCAGTCGCCGCAGCGAGGAAACCGGCATTTTCGAGCGCCACCTTGCGCTGGAAGAAGCGGTGACCGGCAGCCCGTTGGTGGTTAGCAATAAAACGACGCTGTATCAGGATGGAGAGTCGACCTATTCGGCGATGTTCAAGGCGATCGCCGCCGCGAAGGACAAT
>JANLQC010000049.1:0-4019 GCA_031367575.1 Betaproteobacteria bacterium
CTGTTGACGTTTGCGGTTGAAGAGCGTCCGCAGGAAATCCGCTTCTGGCTGGCGCAATTTGAAATTTTCCGGCTTGAAAATCTGGTCGCGGAATTTACCGCCATGGCGGGAAAATTTCATGTGCTGTTCAGCCACACGCCGGTCTGGCCAAAGGTGCGGCATATCGGCCATGAACTGGCACCCGGCAATCCATTGTTCGCGGCCAGTGGCAGCGCGCTGCTGGCGGTTGAAGCGCGTTTCGACCCGATCGCCGAAAACTGGCTCAATGCGCCGATGGATTTTACGTCCGATGCATTGATGTCCGATTTGCGGCAAGCATTGCTTGACGACCATGGCGTCAATAGTGCGGACTTTGAATCCATCACCGCGCGCCTGTCGGCATCGGCCGCGCACGTTTGACGAATACAGTTGACGCGTACCTGCAATACTCACAACGGAATAAGGCCATGCAAACCGGCACATTCAGCGAAGGTGAAACACTCGCCACTTTGACGGCACCGGTGGTCACGTCGCTTCGCAACCGGGAGCAGCGCGTGAAAATGATCAGCGCCATGCGCGCCTTCGCCGATGCGCCCGCACCGATTTCGTCAGATGCGGTACACAAGCTGGTGATTTTTGAAAACAGCATGTATCCGATCATTCAGGCGGACAAGCACTGGTTTTTTTCGATGGAAGGCAAGACCGAGGCGGTGCAGTTTGCGCGCGACCTGCATGTGATGCACAGTGTGGCCGCGAAAACGCTGGAAAACCTGATCGAGCGCCGCGGCGAGTGGACCAAGGGTGACACCGACCCGCTGTTGCAGCGCATCGTGGCTTTCGCGCTTTATCACCACGGTGCCGCGATCAAATGGTGCTTCTTCCGCCATGAGCCGGTGAAGCCCACCGTCTGGCCGGACTTGCACGCGCTGTACAAATTCGCCGACGCACAGGGCTTCGGTTTCGCAACCACGCCGGTCGTGTTGTTCGCCGACGAATCCCATTACAAAATCACGCCGCTATCGCTTTATTTGCGCGCGCTGATGCTGGAAGTGCTGAACACCGGCAGCCTGTCGATGGCGCAGATCGAAATCGCCGACGGCTGGCTCGCCGAATGGACGCCCGACTACGCGCTCGATGAAACCTATTCGCAGCGTTCGCATGCGCTGTTTGTCGATCTCGACATCATGGCGGGCATGCAATTGGTCACCGGCAACACTGCCAAACCATCGTACCGGTATGTGCGTGTTGAAGGTTTGAAGGATCAGGTGGAAGCGGTGCGCACCCAGCTTCGCAACGGCAATCCTTACCTCGGTCGCGGTGTCGCCAATGAATTTTCGATGGAGGAACAGGTCGCGCTGTTGTCAACCATCGAGCGTTTGTATACCACCTTGTTGCAGGCCAGCGCCTCGCGGATCGAGGAGCGCCGACCCGTGGAAAACCTGATGGCGGATGTGCGCCTCGGGTTTGACGACGCGCACCAAGTGGTATGCAGCGAGGCGGCTAAGACAACCAAGGCCAGCGCGAAAGCGTCCGCCGCAGGTGCGGAAGAAGGCAGGATGCATTTCGGCGACCTTGAACTTTCGCTCGACATGCCGCCGATGAGCAATATGCAAGTTGCCGATAGCATGGGTGCCAGCGATACACGCTGGACCCGCTGGAAAATACACGACATGAGTTCCAAAGGCATCGGCCTGATGGTGGACCGCGTGACCGGTGAGCGCATCAGCGTTGGCCAGTTGCTGGCGATGAAACCCGATGGATTCGCCCATTTCGTGTTAGGCGTGATTGTGCGCAAACTGACGCAGCGAACCGTCGGCGAGACTCTGCTGGGGGTGGAACTGCTCTCCTACCGCCCGCTGCCGGTAATGCTGCAACGCTACGGCCACGCGCGCGATGCAACTCCCGACGCCGCCAGCGCGCCGGTATCCGCGATGTATCTGCCGGGCCGCGACCCGGAAGGCAAAACCGATATTCTGGTGCTGCCCAGCGGGGACTTTGGGTTGAAGAATGTCTTCAGCCTGCCCACCAGAGGCACCAATTTTCGTGTGCGCATCAATCGCGTTTTGCGCAAGGGAGGCGATTGGGTCGGGCTGCGGTTTGAGGTGATTGGCAAGAAGTGACGCGCGGTAAATATTTATTGCCCTCCCCGGACTCGATCCGGCGATGACTGTGTTGCCGTCTGCGCCGATGCGCAAAAATTTACATTTTCCCGGACTTCGCCGATGACCGTTCTGCATTGACGCGACGCGCATCTTTCGGGTCGGCTTTCAGTGAGCGATAGAGTTCAACGCGGTCGCCATCACGCAATTGGAAATTGCGCGCACGAACCTTTCCCCAGACACCAACGCCGACTGCGGTCTCCTGTTTCGCCAAATTCGCCAACTTGGACGAAACATCGCTCGCGGCGTTGATCGCGCATTGCACACTCGACTCTGCCGGCAACTCGAGATCGATTTCACCGCCTTCATCCACCGCCGCCCACGCCACCGTCACGCGTATCGTATTCATCGCCGTTCACCGAAAAGCGTTTCCGCCCGCGCGATAAAACGCTCGATCATGGTATTGGCGATTACGCCGAACACGGGGCCGACGGCGGTTTCCAGCAATGCATTGGCAAAGCGGTAATCGAGTATCAAGCTGACTTTGCATGCGGTCGGCGACAAGGCACGGAAATGCCACAAGCCATCAAGCTGGCTGAATGTGCCCGATGCCCCGTCGGGCAGGCGCATGCGGATTTCAGCATTTTCGTCGCGGGTATTCTCGGTGGTGAAAGATTGATTGATGCCGCGATATTCGATGCGCAGGGTCGCGAGCATGGTGGCGTTGTCCGTTCGGACCACGGTCGCAGCGGCGCACCACGGCAGAAAATCCGGATAGCGTTCAACATCGTCCACCAGCGAAAACATTTCGGCAGCGGAATAGGCAACGAGTGCGGATTTTTCGACGCGTGACATGGCAGGCGAATTCTATCCGAGGCATTCGTTCAGAGCGCGCGCATGCACGGCGTGAATGCGATACCACGCGTGGACGCAACCTGACGCTGGCCCGTGGGATAATCCGCCCCTATGAAGGATGGCACTTACATAGGCTGTCTCCCCGGCGCAGGCCGGGCCCCAAGTTTCTTGCATGACGCCGCGAAATTCAAATTAGGCCCCGGCCTACGCCGGGGAGACACTGATTATTGTTCCCTTTTGACACACAAATTTCCTTCACCGGACACCCAAAATTCTTAAGTAAGTGCCATTCGCCCCTATGAGCATTGTCGATAACAAAAAAGCATTTTTTGATTACTTCATCGAGGAGCGTTTTGAAGCCGGAATCGTCCTCGAAGGCTGGGAAGTGAAAGCCATCCGCGCCGGACGCGCGCAGATCAAGGAAGGCTACGTGATCCTGAAACAGGGCGCGCTCTATTTGATCGGCGCGCATTTTTCCGCATTGCCGGCCGCATCCACCCATGTGAACCCCGATCCGGTGCGCACCCGAAAGCTGCTGCTCAACACCGAGGAAATCAAGAAACTCGTCGGCAAGATTGAGCAGCGCGGTTACACGCTGGTGCCGCTCAATCTTCATTACAAGGGCGGCTTCGTCAAACTTGAAATTGGCCTTGCCAAGGGCAAAAAGCAGCACGATAAACGCGACGTTGAAAAAGAAAAAGACTGGAAGCGCGAGCAGGAACAGTTGATGAAGAAGCGCGTTTGAAGGCGGTGAATTTGTATGTCTTGGCTGTTGTTGGCGGGCACCCAATCAACTTGACGCTCATACCCGCAATAGCACTAATGCGCTAACGCAAGCCACTTGCCGCCTACAAAACGCATGTCATTTTGAGCGAAGCGAAGGACCTGGTTGCGGCGAGATCCTTCACTTCGCTCAGGATGACACCGTTATCTTGGAATGGCGGGACATCAGGATCAACCCAAATACGCAGAACGCCATTTGGCGCGGTGTTTCAGGACTTTTCTGCCTGAAATGCGCGCCAGTGCTTGAGTTTGCCTGAAGGGAACTTCTATTAACCTCAAATCTCTGTCTCCCCGGCGTAGGCC
>JANLQC010000051.1:0-1911 GCA_031367575.1 Betaproteobacteria bacterium
GTCGTTGAAGTTCACGCTGCCGCTGCCGGTGATGTTGACTTTCTGCGTATCGAGCACCAGATCCTGCACGGTGAAGTTGCCGCCCACCGCATTGAAATTTGCCACCATGCAGCGAATCGGCGTCTGCTTGTCTCCGCCCACCAGCAGCAATACCGAATTTGCGACATCGAGGTTGGCGAGCCGCAGCGTCAATTCGCCGACCGATCCGCCATCCATGATCAATGCCGCCTCGCCGTTGGCGGTCGCCAGCAATTGCGCGACCGAATTGCCATTGCCGACCAGTTTGGCGCGGCCGCCCATGGTGCCGGTATTGCCCGATGCCAGTTTGGAATTCGGGAACATCTTCTCCAGATGCAGCCCTTTCGCGATGACATCAACGCGCGTGGCAATCGGTGCCCGATGGCCATCCATTTCGACTTGTGCGACCAGATGACCGCCGGCGGTGCCGAAATCAATCGGCGTGAGTTTCAATACACCGTTGTTGACAACCAGACGCGCGGTCATTTTTTCCAGCGGCATTTTTTCGGTGATGACCTGTGCGCCGCGAAAATTTATGTCCACGTCGGCAGCCTTCAATTTATCAGGGCTGAACGGCTCGGTCGGCAACACTCGGCCAGCGCGCGGTGCATGGCTGGTCTGGGTGCCACTCTGCGCCCCAATGAAGCCACCGAGATCGCGCAGCACCAATTTTTGCGAGACCAGCGTCGCAGTAATCAACTGCGGTTTGCGGCCGCGATCCACCGCGAATTCACCCGCCAGATCGCTTTCGCCGACGATGCCCTTGAGGCTGCGAAACGTCCACAAACTGGCCGCATGATCGAGAAATCCGGCGAGTTTATAAGCGGGCGTGGGCGGAATCGGCACGCCGATAATCGGGTACAGCAATGCAAGGTCGCTGCCGGCCAGCGTGAAATTCAATTGTTGCGACGTCAGATGCAGCGGATCCAGCAATGTGCCATTGATGGTCGCCTTGGTGCTGCCAAACGCGGCACTCGCCACAATCGGGTACGGGCTGTCACCGGCAACGCGCGCACTCAACAACGCGCCGCCAACGGCGTGCAGCGTGGTCGGCAGCCCCTTGAACGAACCCTTCCCGGCAATCTCAACGCGCGGCTCGGCATGATCCTTGTCGATGGGCAGCGTATGCACCTCAAGCGCCAGATCGGTTTTCAATTTTGTGTCGCGATAGGTCGCGCTGCCGCGCTCAATGGTGAGCTGGCCGATGGCGGGAAATTCGATGGTATTATTTTTATCGCGCTCACTGAACAACCAATTCGGCGCGCCATCCGAATTCATTTCAAGCAGCAGGCGTGGCTCTGTCAACGCGATGTCAGGCAACTCGATTCGGCCTGTCAACAGCTTGAAAAGGTCGATCCTGAAATCAAGACGCTTGAGATTCGCCATGCGCGCATCCGTGCTTCCCGCCGCATTGCCGAGCACCAAATCATTGGCGATGACGTGTGGATACCGTGAGAGGTGAACAGTCAAGTCGCCGTTCATTTCAAACGTTCTGCCAGTCGCGGCAGTGACGCGGCGTGCAATCGGGCCACGCATCCAGTTCCAGTCAAAGAACGCGATGACGAGCGCGATCAGCACGATCAGCGTGGCCAAAATTCCGGCAATCCATTTGAGCGGTCGGGGCAGGGTCATGAAGGGCGTGTGAGTCAGTTTCGTTGGGGCGAATTTAGCCAGCAAGCCGTTACGATTGTCTGCTGATGGATATCACCCGACCGTTCGTTTGGGCACATAAGGCAAAAAATCCATGCAGCACAATTATTCGCAGATCGCCATTTGGCGCGCATTTCCAGCCATAAACCCACCGAACGCCGCGCCAGTGCTAGGGATTGATAGAAAAGCCAAGTCCACTTCGTATTGACCCCGCGACGGCGGGATCCCAAGTTTTCGTTCGGA
>JANLQC010000067.1:0-6861 GCA_031367575.1 Betaproteobacteria bacterium
ATCGCTGCGCTCCACCCATCCACCCATCCGTTTTCCGGGGCGTCATGGGCTTAACCGAGAGACATGAGAGTCAGACCGGATTTTATCCGGGAAGTCCGCATCTTGTTCCGTGTTTGCATCGCGCCTATGCGCGACAAAATCATGCATCGCCCGACCGAAAGTGTTGCACCTCTTCCTTTAGCGCAATCCACCAAACACGCCCCTTTGTTTCGTTTTTTCCGCACGGGGTATAGGCGGCAAAGCCGGGATAGTGTTTGCCCAAATTATTCGGGTCGTCGCGCCGACCGCGCGGAGGCGCAATCAACTTGCCACTTTCGGCACCCAATGGAAATAGCCAGCATCCCATCGGCTTGTAGGCCCATTTGTGTTTGCCCAATTTAACGGCCAGCGTTTGCAGGCCGCACTTGCCATCGGCTTCGGTAAACACGCAACGCGTATTGGCGAAATGATCGGGCTTTTGCTGGTACTGAAATGAATGGGTTTCGGTTTTGCGGCCAAAGTTGCCTTCCCATTCGCCGTCAACAATGTATTTTTCAGGCAGGCCGCTGAAATGTTCCGGATGCTTCTTGACGAGGCGATTGATCAATCGTTCTTCCTCAGGCAGCAGAAACGCGCCGTCGCTGCAGCAAATGCCTTCGCAGGCGGCGAGATCACAATAGTGAAGTTTGGCGGAGGGTTTGCGCGCGCGCCGGGCGACGGTGGCACTCTTCATGTTGTCAATTCGCGAATATCGAAGTTTCCACCGTGCGTCAATTTGTTCTCCTTGATCAGTTTGACAATATCGCGGGCCACCGCGCCCGCCTCGCGCAGCACGCGATCAATTTTCATGGCGCGAAACCGCGCCACATCGGGAAACGCATTTTCATTCAGCGCGCGCACTTCCGCTTGCATCGGTGTATCGACCACACCGGGTGCCAGCGAACAAATGGTGAGCCCTTCGTCGATGGAAAATGTCGCCGCACGCGTCGCCATTTCCAAACCCGCTTTGGCCGCGCAATAGACGCTCCATCCGGCAATGGCGCGCCTGGCCGCACCGGATGAGATGTTGACAACCAATCGCTGTTTCGCACATTCGCGCGTCGCGTTGGCAAACAAACCTTGCATCACCATCGGCGCCACCAGATTGACATTGATATTGTTGGCAATGGCCAATGGGTCAAGCCGGTCAAAGGTATCGACAGGGCCAACCACGCCGGCGTTGTTCAGCAATACGGCGCGTTGCCATTGTTGGCCGGCAATCAACGACACGCACATTGAAAACGCCGGCGCAATTGAGGCGATATCCGCGAGATCGACGTGGATATTCACCGGTGCGACAGCACCGGTCGGCGCCCGTGAAAAACAGACGACAACGTTGCCCGCGTCCCGCGCCAATTCATCGCGCAACGCGGCACCCAGACCTTTGCTGGTGCCGGTGATGAGGTATAGATTCATCTTACCCACCCTAATCCAGCCACGCGCTGAGCGCGGCGCTGATGCCGAGTTCAACCAGATCGGCAAGGCCACCACCGGTGTTTACGTTGTCAACCCAGAGGACATGCATCGACCTGCCGGCGGTTGCCATCGGGTGGCCTGCGGCGCGTGGCTGCGGCATCGTCAGCATGTCATTCACGCGCGCCGGATCCCACGTGGTGCGCTGAACTTCTTTGGCGTGCAACATGCTCAAGGCTTTTTCCACTGCTGCCTCATCGAGCACCGAGACCGGCGAGCCGCAATGGGTGCAGGAAGAATCATTTTCGATATTGACGCCCGCGCCACAGCTTGAGCAGCGC
The DNA here is from genome assembly GCA_031367575.1 of Betaproteobacteria bacterium. Classification (GTDB taxonomy): domain Bacteria; phylum Pseudomonadota; class Gammaproteobacteria; order Burkholderiales; family Usitatibacteraceae; genus UKL13-2. The sequence goes on from JANLQC010000067.1 coordinate 1,773, forward strand.
ACCTGCTTGATGTTCACCGCCAGCGCCTGAATCTCATGCGCCTGCAAACTGCGGATGAAATTTTTCTCGCGCAGGAACTGCGTGAACGCAATCAACCGCCCATGGCTGCTGGCACATCGATGATAGGTAAAGCGCCCGCCGCGCGCCAAATCGCTGGTGCTGTTCAATTTGGTCGAACAGATCGGACACGCAGGTTGCATCCCCACCAAATTGCGCGCCGCATCGCGTGACGCGTGGATGCGCTTGAACATGTCGATGACCGAGCCCGCCGAGAGCGAAACACTCTCCAGGTGGTCAAACCAGATCAGGTGGCAGGGATCGCACACATCGATCTCCACCGGCAACCCGATGTGATTCTGGAGTGTGACCATCTCCATGCCGACATGACAACTCGGGCAACGCATTGGTGACGGCCGATCAGGCCAGCAATGCGTCGATGCCGGCCTCGGCGATCTCGGCGTCTTCCGACGATTTCACGCCCGATACACCGACCGCGCCAACGGTCTCGCCATCGACAATGATCGGCACACCGCCTTCCAGAAAGACGATGCCTGGCATCGACAACGCCGAGGTTCGACCATTGTTGACCATCTCTTCGTCGTTTTTGGTGGGGCGGCGGCGTACCGCCGCGCTGCGCGCCTTGCCCTGCGAGATCGCGACACTCGCCGAGGCGCATCCATCAAGCCGCTGAAAAGTCAGCAAATGGCCGCCATCATCAACAATCGAAATGCAAACCGCCCAATTGTTTTTGGCCGCGTGCGCCTCGCACGCGGCAAGGATGCGTTTGCAGTCGTCGAGCGTGAGATATTTTTTGGTTTTCATGGAGGCATTTCAGGTTGGGGTTGATGGGATTATAAGGCAGCATGGTTTATGCTCAATCGTGAAATCGCATTTATCAACCTGCTACACCATGCCGTTCAAATACCGCTTCGGTGCCGGAAATCGTTCAATGGCATATCTCAACACGGTGCGCGGCATTTCGCGGCAGTAGCGCTTCAGGAACGATTCTTCCTCTTGTTCGCCGATGCGTTGGCCCACAATGAATCGGATCGGGCGGGCTTCTTGCGCGTGCGCGGCGCTACTGCGGCTGCGGCCTTTTTTGCCATTCGGCTTCCAGCTCCTTGCCGGTCTTGTAATGCGATACGCGCATCACCAGACGCTTGTAGCGTTGCACAAACGCGTTCCCGCCCCTGATTTCTTCCGCCCAATAACGGTCGGCCAACGCGAGATTTTGCTTTTCGTCCATGAGAAAATATTTTCGCGATCCCTCACCGCCAAAAATATAGACCTTGCCGTCGATCATTTTCCAGGTATCGGCATCGCCACCCCACGGAATGCCGTAAACCATGCCGTTGGCGCAATACCCGCCGAATTGCGGAATGTATTTGGCCGGCTCTTTCTGGAACATCGCCTTGTTTGCCTCACTCATGAAACGGTAGGTAACGCCGTCATGTTCGGCCTTGATATCCGCCCGGCCGAGGGAGTGTTTTCCGAGCGCGAAATAAGACACCGGATCATGTCCCTTCAACATCAGATTGCTGTCGGTGCCCTCCGAGGTCGTGTTGTATGGCCCGCTGCCGGCACAGGCTGATAGCAGCGTGGCAATGAAGAGCAATGCAAGAACCGTCCACTGCCTGGGACTATCCACTTTCATGACGATTTCCTTTTGTGAGAACGTGTGAGAACTATCGCGGCGTTTCCGCCAGTGCCTTGAGGTTTTTCAGGCCACCTTCCAGATCCGGCCCCAGCATGCGATCCATGATGACCGCAAAGTATCTCATCAAAGGATTGCCGCCGACATCGCCTTCGCCGATCCAGCGCACGCGCACCGCCTTGCCGGCGATGGCAAATTCGAGCCGCCCGGACAGCGTGCCGTCGAAATCCTTCATGGCTATTTTGTAGGCAACCAGCTTGTTGAATTCCGCCGCCGTGATTTCCATGCTGCCGCTGCCTTCGGGTTTCGATTGCCACGCCCATTTCGCGCCGACACCGGCCGCCGCACCGGAGTAGGTCACGATCATGCCGGGGTCGCGCTGGTTCCACACTCCCCAGCGTGCCCATGCCTTCGGGTCATAAACCAGCGGGTAGACGCTATCCATCGGCGCGTTGATGTCGATGGCTCGTTCGACCTTATAGGTGCCAGGCAGTGCAAGACCGATGAGCACGAGCAATATCACGACGCTCATCAGACCGAGCAAAGCGTATTTGAGGGTTTTCATTCATTGCTCCCTTGCAATTTGAAAATGGAACGGTTGTCTTGCGCCAAGCCGTACACTTGGTCGGCGGGCGGATCGACCGAATTATCCGGGATAATCCAGCTGGGTCTCAAATGTTGTTTGATTGAATTTTTGTACCGCCCTTGCCGAAAGAGAATTCCATCATGAAATATGTTGAACTGAATGCAAGCCCCAATGACCTGCTGATGCGCTTGAAGGCTTTCATGGATGATCATATTTACCCAAACGAGGCGAAATATCACGCGCAGTTGAATGCGCTCGCCCATCGCTTCACGACGGTGCCATTGATGGAAGAATTGAAAAGCAAGGCGCGCGACGCGGGTCTGTGGAATCTGTTTGTGCCGGCCTCGCACGGCGGCCTCACCAACGCAGAATACGCGCCGCTGGCCGAAATCATGGGCCGCGTGTTGTGGTGCCCGGAAGCATTCAATTGCAATGCACCCGATACCGGCAACATGGAAGTGTTCATGAAATACGGCACCGACACGCAGCGCGCGCGCTGGTTGATGCCGTTGTTGAACGGCGAGATTCGCTCCGCCTACGCAATGACCGAACCGGACGTTGCGTCGAGCGACGCCACCAACGTGCAGACTTCGATCAAACGCGACGGTGCCAATTACCTGATCAACGGCCGCAAATGGTTCATCTCGAACGCGATGTTTGAGCGCACACAAATATTTATCGTGATGGGAAAATCGGACCCGGCGAACCCGAATCGTCATTTGCAACAAAGCCAGATACTGGTGCCGCGCGACACACCCGGCGTCACGGTGGTGCGCGCGCTCACCACGCTCGGCTACGACGACGCGCCGCTCGGCCATGCCGAATTGGTGTTCGACAACGTGTGCGTACCGGCCGAAAACATTTTGCTCGGCGAGGGGCGCGGTTTTGAAATCGCGCAGGGTCGCCTGGGCCCCGGCCGTGTTCACCATTGCATGCGCCTGATCGGTGCCGCCCAGCGCGCGCTGGAATACGCCTGCAAGCGCGCGGTCTCGCGCACCACCTTTGGCAAAAAACTGTCCGAGCATCAATCGATTCGCGAAGACATCGCCAAGTGTTTCAGCGAGATCGAACAGTCGCGTTTACTGACGATGAAAACGGCCCAGCGGATGGATGAAGTCGGTCCAAAAGACGCGCGCGACCTGATTGCCGCGACCAAGATCACCGTGCCGCTGATGGCACAGACGGTGATTGATCGTTGCATGCAAATTCATGGTGCCGGTGGCCTCACGGGCGACTATTTCATGGCCGAAGCGTTCAACTATGCGCGCTGGTGCCGGCAGGCCGATGGGCCGGATCAGGTGCATATGATGGCGTTGGGCAAGCAGATCATCAAACGCTACACCGACGATGTGCCGGGCTGAATCAATAAAAATTGGGTAGGCTGCATTAATCAACCTGATTGCGGTGGATTCAGCGCGACGAACATGGCGCCAGCGGATTCATGACAAATATTTTTGCCGCATTGGCGCTATCGACGCCGTGTTGGTGCCGTGGGCGATGTGCGGCAGGGGCGATATAATCATTACCTCCGTACCAACGATTGCCCCACCATGAAACGCCAACGCAGCAAATCCCCCCTCCGCCTCACCCGTGACGCTGAAAAATTGATCGGCCTTTCCACCGGTCTGGTCGCATCCGGCAGCCGCGCCGAAGATCGCTATTGGGAGGCAGGCATCAGCAAGCTCGCCAGCAAATTGATGGCGGCCGGCAACGATGCCGCACTCGAGTCGGCACTTGACCATACCTTTCAAAGCAACCTCGCCGCGCATGATGTGTTGATCGAGCTGGTGGAAGCGTGCGGCGAATCGACCACCGTTGAGGTCAACGGCGCGCGTTCGGATGTGTTGTTGCTGGTGATGCCGCTGGTGGCGTGGTCGCGTTATGCGGTGCCGTCAGGCGTCATTCCCAAAGAGGCGGTCGAGGCAATTCTGCCGCACCTGCACGGACATGTGCTCGCCGACGGTGCGCGCGCCTGCATGAGTGGCTACCTCTATAGCATCGATCAGATGCCGCGCGATTTTTCGAGCGTGTACAAATTGGCGGTCAAGTTGGGCGAAGCGGCCATCACCGGGGTTGCGCCAAAATTTGATTTCAGCAAAATGCCGGAAACCGCGCCACTGCTGGCCGATGCGCGCTTTCTGGTCGCGGGCATTGCGGTGCCGCACGGCAACGCATTTTTTCGCTGGCAGGAAATCGATACGCCGGCTGAGCGCATGACGCGCACCGATTGCCTGGAACGCTGGATCGCGCAGTGCCGCCCGAATCTGGCGCGCCTGCTGCCGGGCTGCGCGTTCGAGTCGCTGTTGCCGGACGCGTATTTTGTCAATTGCCGCGAGGCGGATCGGCGTGTGCGTCCTTACGCGATTCGCGCGGCGGTGGGATTTTTGGAAAATACGCTCAAGACCACCGCGCCGGAATTGCGCGCGGTCGTCGCGGGTTTCGGAGAAGAACGTGTCGATGAATATCGCGTGGCGTTCACGCGCCGCGGGCAGGACGACGTCGTGCATGGCATCGTCTGGCCACTGTTCGGCCGCGAAGACGACGAACAGTTGCCCACGCCGGCACAGGATGTTGAATCGGTGCTGGCCGAATGCAAGATCGGCGAAGTCACCAACTTGAACGGCCTGTTCACGCCGGAATTTTGCGAGGATTGCGGCGCGCCGTTGTTTGCCGACCCGAGCAGCGAAATGGTGCATCCGGAATTGCCGGAAGAGGCTGAGACGGCGGCGGTGCATTACCACTAGCACGCCAATTGTAGGATGGGTGGAGCGCAGCGATACCCATCCAGTGTGCTATGTCACTCGGTTAAGCGCGTGGCACCAGTTCCGTAGGATGGGTGGGGGGGCGCG
>JANLQC010000074.1:0-4696 GCA_031367575.1 Betaproteobacteria bacterium
CCATCCACCCATCCGTTTTCCGGGGCGTCATGGGCTTAACCGAGTGACATGAGGTGAAGCGGGGGTTTCGTACGGCATGCTGTGCGCTTGCCGTGCGCTTGCTGTGCGGTCGCCCAATGCGCTGCGGCCACTGGTGTGCGAAATCCAGGAAACCGCAAACCGCTCACCGAGTATTTTTCACGGCATTTGGATGACAAACCAGATAATGAAATTCCGACAATCTCCAATTTTCCGCGCGCTGTTTTTCACTCTCGCCCTTTGCGGCTGCGCGGCCATCCCGCCGCCGCCGGTGTGGTCGGAATCGGCGTTGCCGTACCGGCTGGAGCGTTTCACGCTGCCCGGCCCGATCACCGGCGTGCTCGCACGAGTCGATCTCACCGATCCACGCATGGAAGTGAAAGTCGCGCTTGCCGACGACCGCGATCCGGACGGTGCCGGCCCGTGTGTGGGACAACTCGATACCACCAGCAACGCGGCCCGAAAGCACGATTTTGCAATTGCCATCAACGCCAGTTTCTTCGCCGCGCCCAACTCACGCAAATCGCAGGGAAAATCAATTGCCTATTTCGTCGGCAACTGCGCGATTCCCGAAGGCTGGCATTTTTCCGGCGGAAAAATTGTCACCCGACCGTCGAAGGAAACCCTGCGCGACGTGTTCGTCGTCCACCTTGACGGCAGGATTTCGCTCCTTGAAAACGCCATGGAACTACCCGCTGACACGCGCTACGCCGTTAGCGGCAGCGCGATTGTGCTGCGCGCAGGATCGGTGGTTAAACGTCCCAAATCGACCGCACGCCATCCGCGCAGCGCGGTGGGGGTCAGCGCGGATGGCCGGGCACTATTGATCGTCGCGGTCGATGGACGCCAGCAACACAGTCGCGGCGTGACGCTTGATGAGCTTGGCATGCTCATGCAATCACTGGGTGCCCATCACGCACTGAACCTCGACGGCGGCGGCAGCACCGCGCTCGTCATCAAGGATCCAGCCAGCGGCGTGTTTGCCATTGCCAATCAATTGTCGGATGCCTCGATTGATCTGCCAAACCTGAAAATTGAACGTCCGGTGGCGGACGTGATTGGCATCACGATCAAATAGTCGCACCCGCCGCCACGCGATCAACAATCGACTGCCATCGATTGCTATTTACTGCTTAACCATCGTGTAATTGCCGTTGGTTTTGGTCAGGTGATTGATCCAATCGACGCGCGCTGTCTTGCCGGTGGCATCGACGTCCATTTTTGACATTGAGACCGGCTTGCCGTCGCGCTTGAAATTTTCTTCGAGCGTGTTTTTCTTCACCTTCACACTGACGGTGGTGACGCCGGGATCCCCTTTATGTGGCGCGTCCGTGCCGTCGGTTTTCGCGCTATACGATTCGCCCGTCGGCTGCGACATGTTGATCATCGCGCCCTCCGATTTGTAGGTGACTTTCAAGGCGTTGTCGCTGAGCTTGTCCGATTTTTGCGCGCGCCATGAGCCGGACAATTGGTTTGTCCCGGTCTTGTCGTAGGCGATGCGCGCATAGCTGGTGACGCCTTTCACCACTTCGGTGTTATTCGGTGAGCTGCTCGAAAATTCACGCAGCATCGAATTCTTGTCGGTTGAGACCGCATACTTGCTTTGCGAGACCACTTTGCCGGCTTTTTTGCTGGTAACCTCAATATGGTGCTCATCGACAATTTTCACCGCCATCGTGTCCGCATAGGGATTGCCTTCCACCTTCTGGTCCTTGCCGTCGGTTTTGACCTGCGCCTTGAACGCGCAGGTCTTGCAGTCGTACATGCCACCCTTGATTTCAAAGACGACCGGTTTGGCGGGGTAATCGATGGTCTTGATATCGATTTTCCAGGTGCCATCAAATACGCTCTGTGCGACGGCAGCAGCAGGGATCATTGCCGACACGAGTGATGCGACCAACAGCAGATTTTTCATGAATTCCTCCGGATGCAAGTTGAAAGCGAAATTCTGAAATACGCCAATTCGGCAAAGATGTCAAAACTTTGATGCCGCCCGCCATTGGCCGGAATCAGTTACGCATGCGCCATGAACGCCTCGCTTCGCCGCAGCCAGTCGCAATGGTTGCAGTCCGCCGCTACGACCGGGTAAATCGACATTTTTACCCAGCAAACTCCAGCACCGGCGCGGCGTTCCGGAACAAAACGCGTGAAGACCCGCGTCTTTGCTTGCTTCTCCAAATTCAACGGACAAAAAAAGGGCCACATTCAAGGTGGCCCAAATATCCTACTCACTCATTCCAAGGAGACAACTACCTCCTCATGGAGTGGCAAATTGCGGGAAAGTTCCAGTCGCGTGCCGGTTTGAATTGTTACGCTTTGTTTTCAATTGCTTAGCGACGGCGTTGGGTGGCGTAACACTTGAGCCCTGCGGCGTAATGGATATCACTTGAAAAAAGCGTTTCTGCCCGCATTTGCGATGCAAAGTTGATAAACCCTCGAAAAAAGAAAGACTTGCCGATGAATACCGCTACCGCCACCGCTACTGCCACCAACGCAACCCAAACCGAACCGCAAACGCTCGCCTTCCAGACCGAGGTCAAGCAACTCCTGCAGTTGATGATCCATTCGCTGTATTCCAACCGCGAAATTTTTCTGCGCGAGCTGATTTCAAATGCCTCGGATGCCATCGACAAGTTGCGCTTTGAGGCGTTGGCCCATCCCGCATTGAACGAGAGCGACACCGATTTCAAAATCCGCGTCGCCATCAACAAGGAACAGGGAACCATCACCATTACCGACAACGGCATCGGCATGACGCGCGACGAAGTTGTTTCAAACATCGGCACCATCGCCAAATCCGGCACCAAGGAATTTTTTGCGACATTGACCGGTGACCAGAAAAAAGACGCCAACCTGATCGGCCAATTCGGCGTCGGTTTTTATTCCGCATTCATCGTCGCCGACCGCGTCGAATTGCGCACCCGCGCCGGTGGTCATGGGTCGAGCGACGGCGTGCTGTGGTCGAGTACCGGCGATGGCGAATTCACGCTGGCATCATTGGACAAAGCCGCGCGCGGCACCGAAGTGACCTTGCATCTGAAGGAAGACGCGAAAGAATTCCTCGACGACTATCGCCTGAAATCCATTATCCGCAAATATTCCGATCACATCCAGATGCCGATCGCGATGAAGAAAGCCGAATGGGACAAGGACAAGCAGGCCGAGGTCGTTGGTGGAAAAAGCGGGGACGAGGAGGAAACCGTCAACAAGGCGAGTGCGTTGTGGGCAAGAGCCAAATCCGACATCACCGAAACCGAGTACGAGGAATTCTACAAACACGTTTCGCACGATTGGGAAAAACCGCTGGCGTGGACGCATGCACGCGTGGAAGGCCGCCATGAGTACACCGAGTTGCTCTATCTGCCCGGCAAGGCGCCGTTTGACTTGTTCGACCGCGAAACCAAGCACGGCGTGAAGCTCTACGTGCGGCGCGTGTTCATCATGGACGACGCCGAGCATTTGCTGCCGCGCTATTTGCGCTTTGTGAAAGGCGTGATCGACTCCAACGATTTGCCGTTGAATGTTTCGCGCGAAATCCTCCAGGAATCGAAGGATGTGGAGGCGATCAAATCCGGCAGCGTGAAGAAAATACTCGGATTGCTGGAAGATTTGGCCAACAGCGAGGACGCCGCGCAGAAGGAAAAATACACCGCGTTCTGGGGCGCATTCGGCCGTGTGTTCAAAGAGGGGCTCGGCGAAGATTTCGCCAATCGCGAACGATTGCTGAAGCTGATTCGCGTCGCATCCACCCACAACAGCGATGAGGCGCAATCAGTCTCACTCACCGATTACGTTTCACGCATGAAACATGGGCAGGACAAGATTTACTATGTCACCGCCGACAACTTCGCCGCCGCCAGCAACAGTCCGCATCTGGAAGTGTTCAGGAAAAAAGGCATCGAAGTTTTGATCATGGCCGAGCCGGTCGATGAATGGTGGCTGGGTCAGGTGGAAGAATTCGACGGCAAGAAATTGCAGTCGGTTGCCAAGGGTGACCTCGATCTGGGCGTGTTTGCGGATGAGACCGAAAAGAAGGAACAGGAAAAAGTCGCCGACGAAATGAAGCCACTGGTCGAACGCATCAAGACCGCATTGGGCGACAGGGTAAAGGAGGTTCGCGTTACCCATCGACTGGTCGATTCGCCCGCGTGTCTGGTGGTCGATGAAAATGAATTATCGGGAAATCTGGAGCGCATGCTGAAGGCGGCGGGACAAAAAGTGCCCTCGTCAAAACCGATTCTCGAAATCAATCCGGCGCACGCGGTGATCGGAAAATTGAAGGCGTCAGGCGATGGCGATTTCGCCGATTGGGCAAGTTTATTGTTCGATCAATCGGTGTTGGCCGAAGGCGGCCAGCTTGAAAATCCGGCCGACTTTGTGCGGCGCATGAATGCGTTGATGCTGAAGGGATAAACGTCGCCGCAGGTTCAGCGCGGTGCAAAAACAGGAAAGGGCAAAACAGGCGTTTTGCCCTTTTTTTGCACAATCTGTCGCAAAGCGAGACGCATTGTGACCTTTGCAAATACCGCTTCCGTACCTCTTGCCAATGCAATCCCGTCGGCGTAGCGTAGGGTTGCCGTGCGCCGATTCTTCAGTGATTTTTGCGCGGCGGATTTGTAAAAATTGCCTCCGTTAATTCATCGAGGAGCGTGCCATGAAAAAATCTCTTGTCTCAATG
>JANLQC010000078.1:0-3513 GCA_031367575.1 Betaproteobacteria bacterium
CGCGATCTGCGCAATCAACCCGGTGACGATGGTGTATGACTCGATTGCCTCCGGTGCGACGCTGTCGATCATGGTGCGCACTCCGCGCAGTGAGAAGCCGATGTTTCTGAGCCGCACATACGGGTCATCGGTGGGCGGCGACAGCTCAACCAGAATGATGCCGATCTCGTTGCCCGCCGTTTTCTCACCTTCCTTTCTCAGGTTGACCGGCATCTGGATGATGATCGGGCGGTTCAATTCCACGCCTTGATCCGCAAGATATCGACGCAATGCGCCGTCGAGGCAGGTCAGCGCGACATGATTGATGGTTGAGCGGGTGCGCTTGCGGATTGCATCAACCCGCGCCATTGAAACACCAGCCGTGGTGAATTGCCGGCCCGGCGTCACTTGCCCGGTCAATGGTGTTTTGGCGCTCGATAAAAACGGCAGCGCAATCGCGTTCTTGGTCAGTTTCACGCCTTCCAGAAACAGCATCGCCGCGAGCCGGCTGATGCCAAGCAATCGTCGACTGGTGCCGCCGATTTCATTCCACGCTGAACGCATTTTTTCCTGATTGCGTTTTTTCAACCGGGCACCATGGCCGCCATGATTCAGCGTCCACACCGGCGTGATCTCTTGTTCATCCGGCGAGTCCGCCATGCCTTCGGCGGTCCAGCGCGTCATGGTCACGCCATCGGCGTAGGCGTGATGCATTTTTTGATACAGCGCAAAGCGGCCCTCGCTCAGGCCATCGATCAAATGCACCTCCCACAGCGGGCGCGATCGATCCAGCATCGGCGTATGCAAGGCGGCGACAAAATCGTAGAGCGCCTGCCGGCTGTTTTTTCCCCTGGCGAGCTGGTGATAGAAAATGTGCTCGTTGAGATCTATGGTGTCGGCGTCCTGCCAGTGCGGCATCGCGCGCGTGGTGAAGCTGATCAGCTTGTTGAACGGTGCTTTCACATCCGTGAAGGTAAGGAACTCCTTGTATAGCGATTTTACAAAGCCGACTGTCGATTTCGCCGGGCGTTTGCCGATCAGCAAGCCGGCCACATGCTTGGGGCTGGCCTCGGTCTCGGCAATGAAAAAACCGAGGTCCAGCAACGAAAGTTTGCTCATGGGGAATCCTGCCATTGGGATGTCGAATGGCCTTATTTTGCGCCTATGCGCGGGTCGGCGTCTCGCAACCGACAGCACAATTGGCGGCGGTCTGTCAAAATGCCCTTCATTTTCGATGACAAAATCAACACTTGAATAGTCTGGCCAACGGCGATACGCTTGGACGAAACGTTGGGCGCGGGCGTTGGCTGATCCTGGCGGTTGAATGCCGCACCATTTGCAATCAATGCAACATTTGCAATCCCACTGTTGGTGATCCGATCAATCCATGACTCTCATTTCCAAAGAACGCGCCATCTTGTTCGCCGATGTCACGGACAGTACCGCGATCTACGAATTGCTCGGCGACAAACCTGCCGCGAAAGCGATCGATGCCTGTCTCGCGGTGGTCGGTGAGGTGGTTGTGGGCTGGAAGGGCACGGTGGTAAAAACCATCGGCGACGAAATCATGGCCGCATTTCCTTCGGCGTCAGCCGCCTGCGAAGCGGCCAAATCGATGCAGGCGGCGGTCAGTACCATGCCCGCCAGCGGCGGCGTCAAGTTTGCAATCAAGGTCGGATTTCATTTCGGCCAAGTGCTCGAAGACCGGATGGATTTTTGGGGCGACGGCGTCAATACCGCGTCGCGTCTTGCCGGTCTTGCGCGCCGCGGGCAGATTCTGACCAGCGGTGCCAGCGTCGAAAAATTATCGGCCGCGTTGCGCTCGGCGACTCGCGATCTGGACGCGCACAACCTCAAGGGCAAGCAGGATTCGTTGCATGTGTTCGAGGTGGTGTGGGAGGAGGATCTCGACAGCACCCAATTTGTCACGCGCGCGCGCGCGCCCGCAATCCAGGCGCGGCTGGTGCTGGCCCACCCGGGCGCGAAACTTGAATTCCCGCCCGGTCTCGCGGTGTTGTGGATGGGCCGCGACGCCGAATGCGAACTGGTGATCATGGAACGAACGGCGTCGCGCCGCCATGCACGCATCGAGCGGCACGACACGCAGTTTTTTCTGGTCGATGACTCGACCAACGGCACCTATGTGAGCATTGAAAGTGACCGCGAAGTATGGCTCAGACGCGAACAAGTGTTGCTGCGCGGGCGCGGACGCATCAGCCTCGGCCAGCCCGCGTTGGGCGCGGTCGATGTGGTGACGTTTGAGTGCATTTAGCGGCCCCGGTGGTCTCGCGGGTGGCTTCCCGCCAATCGCGTCGCAACGCACCGGCGAGGACTTGCGGGGTTTTGTATGACATGATTTGGCGGCAATGGCGATAATTGCCGCACGTCATTGCCCGGGAATGCGCCTACGCACCAAACTGAATCCGAATGGGTGCGTCAGCCGTAACTGCCCTGCTTCCAATAACCAGAGAATAACCAGAGGAGATGCCATGAACAGAAATTTGAAACAGCACAGTGTGCGCGGGCCGTTTTCGGCCCTATTTGCACTATTGGCCGCCATGGCGTTGATCGCCGGTTGCAGCAATTCTTCCGATGAAGTGCCCAGCGCGGCGATTCCGGTCGCGGCCACCACCACTTTTTTTGCGACCCTGAGCGGCCCGCAGGAAAATCCACCGGTATTGACCGCCGCCAGCGGCAACGCCATCATTACCGTGACGCCTTCGACCGGGCAGATCACTGCCACCATCAATTCGTTTGGATTTACCGGCAATGCCGCACACATCCATTTGGCCGAACCGGGCATCAACGGCGCCGTTATCGTTCCCATGACACAAACCGCCGCCGGCAGTGGCGTGTGGGTCACCGCCGCGAACAGCGTATTGACGGCCGACCAGATGACGGCACTGAACGCGGGCGGGTTGTACGTGAACGTGCATAGCAATCTTTATCCGGGCGGACAAATCCGCGGGCAAATCGGTCGCACCGTCGTTACCACCAACCTCAGTGGTTCACAGGAAAATCCGCCCATCGGCTCGGTGGCCACGGGTAGCGGGACATTCTCGGTTGACCCGGTATCACGCGCCCTTTCGGCGCGGGTGGTCACGACGGGAATCACCGCCACGGCAGCGCACATTCATACGGCGCCAATTGGCACCAATGCGGGTGTCACCGTCGGCTTCACCCAGACGGCCCCCGGCAGCGGCATTTGGGTGCCCCCGGCCGGCACCATTTTTACGCCCGAGCAGGCTCAGGCATTTACGGCGGGGGGCATGTATTTCAATGTGCATAGCAGCGCATTTCCCGGCGGCGAAATCCGCGGACAGATCGGTCGCGACGTGATTGATGTTGCGCTGTCCGGTGCCAACGAAGTGCCACCCGTGGTCGGTGGTGGCACCGCCACCGCGCGCATCATCATCAACCCGATCACGCGCGAATTGACCGGCAGCGTCACCAATGTCGGCCTGCCCGGCACCGCCGCGCACATTCATGGCGGCCTGTTCGGCGTCAATGCGCCGGTGTTGATTCCGACCACGC
>JANLQC010000106.1:0-2131 GCA_031367575.1 Betaproteobacteria bacterium
GTGTTGAACCGGCCGTCAAATCGATCACCCGGCCCTGCGGCGTGAAAACATAAACGGTGTCGTTGAACAGTCCCTGCTTGACCTGCTCGGAAAATCCACTTTGGTCGGCAAGCTCGCGATTCCATTCCAGCACCTGCCGCAGCCACGCGATCTTCGATTCAAATTTTTTGTCGGCGGTGGACTTATTCCTGGCGCCTTCCTTCGAGTTTTCCTTGTAGCGCCAATGCGCCGCCACGCCGTGTTCGGAGGCGACGTGCATTTCATGGGTGCGAATCTGCACTTCCAGCGTCTTGCCTTCCGGCCCGACCACGGCCGTATGCAGCGATTGGTAATTGTTCGCTTTGGGCTGCGCAATGTAATCGTCAAACTCGCCTGAAATCGGCTGCCAGAAATCGTGAACCAGCGCGAGTACTTTATAGCAATCGGCAACGTTACCCACCAGCACCCGCACCGCGCGCACGTCGTAAAGATTCTCGAACGCGATATTCTTTGATTGCATCTTTCGATGAATCGAAAAAATGTGCTTCGGCCGGCCGGCGATTTCGGCTTTCACGCCAAGCTTGACCAACTCCGCGCGCAGCGTATCGAGTACCCGTTGAATGTACGCTTCGCGTTCACCGCGTTTGCCATCAAGCAGCGTGGCAACACGCTTGTAGAGATCCGGTTCGAGAAAACGGAAGGAGAAATCTTCCAGTTCCCATTTGATTTGAAATACACCCAGGCGATTGGCGAGTGGCGCGAACAGATCGCGCGTCTGAATCGCGGCGGCGCGACGGATGGCGTCGTCGGCCCTGGTGTTTGCGCGCATGAACACCACGCGCTCGGCCAATTTGATCAGCACCACGCGCACGTCGTCAGCCATCGCCAGCAGCATCTTGCGCACGGTTTCAATGCTCGGCGCAGCTTTCGCATCGGTGCCCGATGTTGTCAAGCCGGGCAGGTTTTCAATGCGCCCGGCGCGCAGCACGCCGTTGATCAGCGCGGTGACGTCTTCGCCAAACGCATCTTTAATCATTGCCGGATCAATTTCACCCTTCGGCAACGACCCGACAATCAACGCCGCCGCCAGCGCCTCATCATCAGCGTCAATCTGCAACAGCACATCGGCTGTCTCCAGTGCGCGCGTCAGGCCCTCCATGCGCCCACTCGCCTGTGCCGCCGCCGCCACGAACGCGAGCGCGCGCGACGGCAACTCGCGGCCATTCATGCGCGCACCAATGTGCTCGGTGCGCGCTTGCGGGGAAATTTCTTCGGTCAACATGCGTTGATTCTACCGGGATGCAGGGGGCGACCAAAAACAGGTATATTTGGGCATGGCGATTGCTTGTTGTTCTATCAACCATTGCCAAAAAAAACACCATCGCGCTCATGCCACTCAAACCGTTCTATAACGAAATGTACGCCAGTGACGGCATCGTGCGCCCGCAATATGCGGCCTTTGCCGATTGGCTGACCAACACGCCGCCGGAAAAAATTGCCCAAAACCGGCAGGCGGCCGATCTGTTGTTTCATCGCGTTGGCATCACCTTTGCCGTCTACGGCGAAACCAGCGGCACCGAGCGGCTGATCCCTTTCGATATCGTGCCGCATATCATTTCGGGCGCGAAATGGGATGAAGTTTCGCGCGGCTTGAAGCAGCGGATTTCCGCGCTGAATTTTTTTCTGCACGATGTTTATCACGAGCAACACATTCTCAAAGCGGGAAAAGTGCCCGCCGACAAGGTGCTGGAGAATTCGCAATTTCGCCCTGAAATGATGCATGTCGATGTTCCCGGCGGCATTTATGCACACGTTGCGGGCATTGATCTGGTCAAGGATTCCGACGGCGAATATTATGTGCTGGAAGACAATCTGCGCACGCCCTCCGGTGTTTCATACCTGCTGGAAAACCGCAAGATGATGATGCGGCTGTTCCCGGAATTGTTCGCTGTTCAACATATCCGACCGGTTGATCATTACCCCGACATGTTGCTGGAGACACTGCGCAATGCGGCCCCGGTTGGCGTGGACAATCCCACCATCGTGCTGATGACGCCGGGGCATTTCAACTCCGCCTATTTCGAACACGCCTTCCTGGCCCAGCAAATGGGCATGGAGCTGGTCGAGGGCGTCGATCTGTTCGTGCAGGACA
>JANLQC010000188.1:0-1674 GCA_031367575.1 Betaproteobacteria bacterium
ATAAGCCACGCGGTAACCGAGGTAGCTTTCACGCACTTCGGAACGCGCATTGATGGCAGTCTCGGCGGCGCGATTTATCGCTTGCCTGTAAAGCGTTTCCGCCTGTGCGATGCGCGATGTGCCCCAATCGAATAACGGCAATTCAATGGCAATTTCATAGCCGCGCCGCGTCGGCGCTTCATTGGAGGTTTCACGCGTAACGCCTGTCTCCAGCACATTGATGAATCGCGTTGCCTTGCTCAAGCCGAGATTCGCGGCCAGCGATTCGGCGCTGCGTTTTGCCCCCATCACATCGAGCCGCGACGCCATCGCTCGCTGCTCAATATCGGGCCGTTCATCGGCAGCCTTGGGTAAATCGGCAAGCCGCTCCGGCAATACAAACGCGGTGTCTCGCCCCCAAAGCCCGAGCAACCTTGTCAGCGCCTCACGCGAGCGCACCCGGGCCTGCTCGGCACGCGCAAAATTAAGCGCCGCGTCGGCGTAGAAACCCTGCTCACGCGCCTGTTGCAGGCGGCTCCAGTTGCCCACGCCCGCCATCCGCCGCGCAAGTTCGGCACTCGCTTCAGCCACGTCGCGAACCTTCATCGCGTAGCGCACACCCTCCTCTGCGGCAACCGCCTGAAAGTACGCTTTGCGCGTCTCACCGGCGAGGCGAATGGCGGCCATCGCCGCTGCACCTTGCGCCACTTCAAACCGCGCCGATTCCATTTTTGCCGCGAGCGGCATTGTCAGCAGGCGCATTAAATTGAAATGCACGCCGCGCCCGATTTCGATCTCATCGCCGCGCTTGTTGCGAATGTAGCTGAAGCCCGGGTTCGGCAAGCGACTGGCGGCAACCATGCTCGCTTCCGCAATACCGAGTTCGGCAAAATCCGCTTGCAGGCCGCGATTGTTCAGCAGCGCGATTTGCATGGCATTATCCACGGACAATGGCGGTGCCAGCAACTCATTCACGCGCGCCGCGATGTTGTCACGCTCACCATCGGTGCGCGCCCATTTCACATCCGCGCCGACTTTTTCCCTGGTGAGTTGTGACACGGAAGTGAATCCGCCGTCACTGGAAAAATTCGCGCAACTGGTCATAGTCAGTGAGAGGATCACAATAAAGGAAAAACGCGCACGAGGCATCATGTTGCGGTTCGTCATCTCAGCCTCCGTGTTTGTGTTGAGGCGCGGGTTTTGCGGCGGGGGCAATGGGAGTGGCGGGCACCAACGGCACAGGCGGTACCGCAGGCTTGGCTTTGCTTGCCGACGCCTTCGCTGCCTCTGCAGCCTCCTTCGCATACGCCTTCCAACCACCGATATTTCGCACCGTGTCGTTCGCATCCTTCCACGCCGTTGTCTGATCCACGCCGAGTTCGCGATAGCCCATGAACGGCGATTGATAGACCGTGGGTGGCACCGGCGCGGTTGCGTCGGTTGCGACATCGGCACCGGCATGCGACTGGCCCGCGCCAAGGAAAATACAAAAGACGGCGAAATTCGCCGATGGAAATCGTTTCATGGTGTCCTCGATTCGTGATGCCTGCAACGCGATTGGCGCGTTACCCGTCCAGATTGGACGTACGACGCCCGCAACTCAGGAATTGCGTGTTCGCGGCGGCGGCGAGGCGGGATCGGGGAAGAACGAGGTGTGAGCCAACAATGGCGTGGCTGAAAAATCGCGTGACGGCG
>JANLQC010000199.1:0-3477 GCA_031367575.1 Betaproteobacteria bacterium
CGCGCCATTTCGGCGAAGCGCGCGGAGCCTTCCAGCCCGACCGGGCGGTGGCCCAGATCGACAAAGGATTTGAGATCGCGTCCGGGGCCACAGCCAAAATCAAGGATCGAGAACGGCGAATCGCCTTCGATATGGCGCAACAGCGATTCGATGTTCTGCGTCACATCGTGGTCGCGTGTGCCTTGCCAAAAATCATCGGCACGCTGATTGTAATGATCGAGCGTGACATCGGCGATTTTTTCGAGATCTTGTGGGTGGATTTTCATGTCGGGCAATGGTTGATGGTGCCGTGTGTGGCATAGCGGCTGCGGTCGAATGTGTTGGCCGCCGCCACGACGGGGTGATCGCCATCTTGAAGCCTCCGCACGCTGCCGTCCAGCATTTGATGTCCGGCAATGCTCCTCGCCGCTGCGCCCGAGAGTTGTCAATTTCGTCAGAGCGTCACTGCGGAAATGAAGCATTCAAACCATCCACCGAACATCGCCAAAACCAAGTACGATTGTGCCCGACAAATCACGCGACAAATCACGGTATGCGGTTTGCTGAATTGGCTGGCATCATTACTGACCACAACAGGAGGAGTAAACATGAAAACGAAACTACCGTTGCTGTTGCTAGCGGCAGCCGCTGCGATCATGATGGCTGCGGGCCTGCATGCGCAACAGGCCGCACCGGCACCCGCGACGCCTAATGCGCCCACTGCACCCACGACAACCGCTGCGCCGACCGTGGCTGCACCGGCACCGCCCGCCCCACCCGTCATCCCACCGACCTGGGCGCAGGGCCGCTCCGCTTCGCAAGAGGCAGCAAACCTGAGTCCGCATCCGCCGGGCCTGTCCTCGCTTGAGCCCAATGAAATCCCGCTCGACAAAATAAAGTTGCCGCCGGGATTTGAAATCAGCCTTTACGCCAGCGGCATTCCAAATGCACGCTCGATGGTGTTTGGCGACAAGGGCACGCTGTTTGCCGGCACGCGATTTGTCGGCAATGTCTACGCCATCGTCGAAAAAGACGGCAAGCGCGTGACCAAAATCATCGCCAAGGGTTTGCATCGCCCGAATGGCGTTGCGTTCAAGAACGGCGCGCTGTATGTCGCCGAGCTTTCACGCATCATCCGCTTCGATAACATTGAAGCCAATCTGGACAATCCGCCCAAGCCGGTGGTGGTGTTCGATGCGCTGCCGAAGGATGAACCGCAAGGCTGGAAATTCATGAAGCTCGGCCCCGACGGCTGGCTGTACTTTCAAATCGGTTCACCCGGAAATATCGTGATTCCTCCGTTGACGCATGCCACCATCATGCGTGTGGATCCCGAGCGCGGCGTGATGGAAACCGTGGCCGCAGGCGTGCGCAATAGTGTCGGCATGGATTTTCATCCGGTGACCAGGCAATTGTGGTTCACCAATAATGCGCGCGATTGGGTGAACGACGATTTGCCAAATGACACGCTGCATACCGTCACACGCAAAGGCATGAATTTCGGTTTTCCGTTTTGCCATCAGGGTGATTTGCTGGATACCGATTTTGGTGCGGGTCGTTCCTGCGCGGAATTCGATCCGCCTGCGTTGAAATTGGGCCCGCACGTCGCGGCACTCGGCATGCGCTTTTATACCGGCGCGCAGTTTCCGGCCGAATACAAAAACAACATCTTCATTGCGCAGCACGGCTCATGGAATCGCGTGAAAAAAACCGGCTACAACATTAGCCGCGTGGTGCTCGATGCCAAAGGAAAAATCGCGAAGTATGAACCGTTTGCGACCGGCTTCCTGCAAGGCGAATCGTTCTGGGGCCGCCCGGCTGACGTGCAAGTCGCGAAAGACGGTTCGCTGTTGGTGTCGGATGATGTGGCCGGTGCGATTTATCGCATCAGCTACAAGAAAAAATAGTCCCGCAATCTGTTTCTGGTGACATCGATTCCCGCCGCGCATAATGACGCGGCGGGGATTTTTATGTCAGGAGTGGTCATGAGGGATTTTTTCGTATCGTGCTTGATATTTTTGGCGCTGCCACCCGCTGCGCGTAGCGCGGCGGCGGCACCCGACGCGGCGGCGGGAGAAAAGAAGGCTGCGGTATGCGCCGCATGCCACGGTGCGAGCGGCAATTCGGGTAACCCGGCGGTGCCGACATTGGCCGCGCAGACGCCGATGTACGTCTATTTTCAATTGCTGCAGTTTCGCGAAGGCCGTCGCGTCAACGAACAAATGAGTCCGTTCGCGGCCAAACTGACGGATGCCGACATGAAGGATATCGGTGCCTATTTCGCGGCGCAAAAAATTGCCGCGTCCACCTTGGCGGTCAGTGACGCGGTCGTCGCGGCAGGCAAAGCGGTTGCCGCGCGCAATCACTGCGGCTCCTGCCATATGCCGGATTACGCGGGGCAAAAACACATTCCGCGTCTGGCCGGCCTCAACGCCGAATATCTCGTCGCGCAAATGCGCGGCTTCAAGACCGGTGCGCGCCAGGATCTGGATGGCAGCATGGCAAGTGCCGCGCAGCCGCTGTCGGAAAAAGACATTCTCGATGTTGCGGGTTATCTGGCCGGATTGAATTAGCGCATTTTGAGCATGAACGCCGGTAAAGTTTTGCGGTGGTTAACGGTGCCGCTCTGCGTCGCTACGTCGAGTGCCGCACAAATCGCGGCGACGGCCGAGCAACAAAATATTGCGCAACAAGTGATCAGTGCGACGCGGGTTTCGCAGGATGGTTTCAATTTACCGATGGCCATCGACCGCATTGATGCAAACACGATTTCGGAAGCGAAGCCGCAGGTGAATTTATCCGAGGCGCTGACGCGGGTGCCGGGCATCGTCGCGCTGAATCGCCAGAACTACGCGCAGGATTTGCAGATTTCCTCACGCGGTTTCGGTGCGCGCTCAACGTTTGGCGTGCGCGGCGTGCGCTTGATTGCCGATGGCATCCCCGCCACCATGCCGGACGGACAAGGGCAGGCGGCAACATTCAATCTTTCCTCGGCAGAGCGAATTGAAGTTTTGCGCGGACCGTTTGCAAGTCTCTACGGCAATTCTTCCGGTGGCGTGGTACAGATTTTCACTGCCGATGGCCCGGCGACACCAACACTCACCACGTCTTTTCTGGCGGGCAGTTTCGCGACGAAAAAAATCGCCACGCAATATGGCGCGCAACTTGGTGCGCAACTTGGTGCGCAACTTGGTGTTCCGCACGAATTGGTGAACACCATCGTCGATGTTTCGCGTTTTGAAACGGACGGCTATCGCGCGCATAGTGCCGCCACCCGCGATCAACTCAACGCGAAATTGTCGTTCAATGTAGCGGGCGGAAAACTCACGCTGATTGCCAACGGCCTGGATCAACCCGATACACAGGATCCGTTGGGTCTCACCCGCGCACAGGCGCGGGCGGATCCGCGTCAGGTCGATGTGTCAGCAATTGCGTTCAACACGCGAAAAAGCATTCGCCAGCATCAGTTGGGCGCAGTGTATGACATGGGTAACGCGA
>JANLQC010000234.1:0-2645 GCA_031367575.1 Betaproteobacteria bacterium
CAACCAGAGCAAGCTGCGCAACTAGATTCTTCAAATCATGGACCACAAACGCTGACATTCGATTGAATGCGTCAAACTGCCTCGATTCGACGAGAGCCTCCTTGGCCCGCACTTGCGCGATAAAGCTTGCCGCCTGACGACTTGCGGTTTTGAGAAGATCCCGCACTTCCCAATTTACATCAATCATCGCACGTGGCCTTGCAAGAATGACGAAGCCGATCAAATCAGGCCCATTCGGCAGTGGGACGATCAGCCATGCGTCATCGAGTGATGCAAGCCAGGACGGCAATAACAATTCGGGATACTTGCCCGGGTTTTTCGCAAGTTCATCAATTTGAATCACCCAGTCTGTACGCGCAAGGAATGAAGCGAGTGAGCCGGACGCGGGTTCGCGATTCGCTATCGACGGCATGTTGACGCGGGCGACTTCGGTCAGCATGCCCCCTTGTTCGAGCCAGATTGCGCCGCCGGTGCTTTCGACCAAATCGGCGAGGGCGCGAACCGCCCGTTGGTAAAGATTTTCTGCGTGTTCCGAGGCGCCCAATTCGCGTGTGAACCGCAGCCATTCCTGGCGATACTCGTATCGGTACGAGAACAAATTCTTGCTGAGAAGAACCTTTACTCCTGCCCTCACGTTGCGCGACAGCATCAGGACGGCCAGCCCGAGCAGCGATGCGAAGACGATTGCAACCTGTAACGTGCCGCCCCACACGCCGCCGAAGAAATGCACCCAATACGCGGCACCCGCGACAATCAGCAGATAGGCACCGGCCAGAAGCAGCGCGGTCGATTGATAAACAACGCCGCGTGAAACGTAAACGTCGATCGTCCAGGACGTGTTTCGTCTGGTTGCGACACCGACGAAAAAAATAACGATCGCGCACGCAATTCCGCGTGCCGACCACATCGCCGGATCGACCCGGTGCAACAGCACCGCACCAGAATAAATCAGCAGATCCAGGGCAAACATGCCGGCAAGTCCAATGACCAATGGCTTGATCGCCCACCGCCGATTGGCGGGTGTACGCCGATACAATTGCTCGGTGAGCGCCAGTCCGAACACCGACGCGCCAAGCCAGGCGTAAAAAGTGACCAGATTTTCGTTGGCGGTCAGTGAATAGTGCCATGGCGGTTGTACCGCGATGACGCTGCCAATGAATATCAGGATCGCGGGAACCGCAAAGTAACGGACCACAAGTGCAAGAGAAGGTCTGCGAACAGCGTCTTTTTGCCCGCCGTCGAGAAGAAGTGTCATGAAAGTCAGCCATGCGCCAATGCGAACCGCGTCCATGAAATTCGCGAGTTTCCATCCGCCGGTTGCCCCGGAGGTCAATTCTGACCAAACAACCCCAGCCCACGCGGCACTCGCGGCGACGGCAAAAAAAAGCGCAATTGCCCGCGGTCCTCCGCGCCAACCCATCAACATGCGTGCGGCAAACGCGACAAAAATCAAACCCGCGAGTCCATAACTCCATGCGGCAGGCTCGAACGGAAAATTGCTGGTCAAAGGGTATCGTCCATTGATTGGTGGAAAATATTGTTGCGTCATCGTTCAGCAAATTCCCGGAACGCCGAAACGCGAATAACCGGAGCTGTGTTCAACAGGCAAATGTGGCACGATTCTATTTGAAAACGGCCAGTCGCAATGCCTTTGCGCGGACACTGCCGTTGCGCACAATTGATGAGAGGAGACTTTCTAACGATTGATGCACGTGGGCACTAGCATGAATGGCGTGTTTGGGCTGTTTTGATCAGCCTCCCTGCATGGATAGTTGAATGGTCGAAGTGACCAGTGCCTGCTCGATCGAGTCACTCATATCCCGCAAAAATTCGTCCAATGTGCCTTGCGTGGCGATCGACGACGAGTCGACCAATGCGCTAACCGACACCCACGCTGAAATATCGTCGCGTCCAGCCAGGCGCGCCAGAAGCTGCTCGATTTTCGCCTGAATGTCTTCGCCAGTTGCGACGCCATGGATCCAGTACCATTGTCTCGCCATGATTCGACTGCCGCCAAGAATCACCCCGGTGTTCACTTGCAATGGTTTGCCAAGATAGGTGGTGTTTTGTACGCCTCGTTCGACAATGTTCCAGCGCGAACTTTCTGGTGCGACAAACTGGTTTACAGAAGTGACAAGCTTTGATCCCCAACTCTGGTTGGCGAATACGCCGATGAAGACGCCAACCTGACGGCCGTTCTTTTCAAATAATTGAAGTCGATCGCGCGTCGGATTGACAAGCGCGGGTGCCCAATCAGTTAGTGGCATTTCTACTACTGACCAACCGGCTCTTGGTGCAATGTCGGCAATATCGACCGGTCGATTTGTCTTGCCGCGCAGATATGAATTGCTGATTGCGGGCCATGTTGCCATCGCCGCCAACGCAATAATCATGGTGCCAATCAGCCGATAATTTCCCTCTCCTTCGTTGTTGGTGCGCGCAACTGATCCAACTTCCACCATCGGGATGCCGTCACTTTTGATATTGGATCGCTCGTCTCTGAAATACCAGCCGACCCAGCAATAGACAAACAGTAGTGTGGCGAACAATAGCCAACCAAACGTGCCATGATCTTGCCGCAGAACCCGGTTGTCGCTGACGTGCGCAATGACGATTGTGAGGTACGCGCGCAGCCAGTTTCCGAC
>JANLQC010000308.1:0-5741 GCA_031367575.1 Betaproteobacteria bacterium
CCCGACAGGCCGATGGCACCGACAATCTTGCCGTCCATCACTAGCGGCAACCCGCCTTCGATCGGCACCGCCCCTTGCAGGCCAAGGATGCGCATTCCGTCGCCGCCAGCGGCCAGCACGTCCTGAAATGCTTTCGAGGGCCGCTTGAACAGTGCTGCCGAGCGCGCCTTGCCTTGTGCGACATCCACGCTGCCGGTCTGCGTGCCGTCCATTTTCTCGAAGTACACCAGAATGCCCGCGCCGTCGGTGATGGCGACCGCCATTGTCCAGCTGTTTTTCTTTGCTTCGGCGATGGCTGCCGCCGCCGCCTTCTTCGCGTTTTCGGCATTGATCGGCGCGCCGTAGTGGTTCGGCATTTGCGCCCGCGCGATGGGTGAAAATGCGATGGCGGCGAGAATAAGAATCAGGTGTGAAAAGGTTTTGCGGAACATGACGCCTCCTGTTTATTGTTGGACGGGAACAACTGTCGGGCGCGGTGCCTCGACCCAAACTATACGTGTTCAACGTCCGCTTGGATTACAGACGCGTGGCCGGTAGACCCCGGAAATTGATGGCGCGTGCAATTTCAATTTTCCGAACCGATCAACCCGGCGGCAAAAAACCGCTGTCGATCCACGCCATCGCACTCGCGTCGGTCAGCTTGAACGATGACGCGACCCGCACCTCGGCCAGCGGCAAAGCGTCGCGATTGCGTGCTTCGCGTGCCGTCAACGTGGCATACGGATGTTCTTCATCGGGCACGATATCGAGCGTCACGGCAATCGGCGCGTCAACGCGGCCGACCACCACTTTCTTGTGCAGCGTGGCATGCAAATGCTGTTCATGGCGGCGCCGGACTTCATAGGCGGTTTTGACCAGGGTGTGAAACGCATTGGCGTCGAGCGGCTTGGGATTTTTCTTGTCGCGGCCCATCGTCCACGGCCCCACCAGCGCCGGCTCCGGTTCGCCGTCCTTGATCATCTCGACCGCCCAGCCGTCGTCATCCTCATTTTTGATCACGCGCGCGGTCCAGCCATCGTCGCGCCAGAGGCGGGGCTCCTGCGTGATGGTGGGCGTTGTTGGTGCGTCGGAGTCGGTCATCATGGCTCGATTGGATTGGTGGGGATCGACAGGATAACGGGTGCCGGGGCGGTTGGCGCGGCCAACAAACAAAAACCGCCACGCTGACAAATCGATTGATTGGCACGATGATGAAGATCAAGTATTGGTGCGGTTTTCGGGCCGAAAAGCCGTGGAGACGCCCGCCGAATATGGAGAGTTTCCTTTGGGGTCGCCCATTGCCAATCGAAATGCAACAAATTGTTGGCGCTTCAACCCTGCATGTCGTCCCGCCGATTCTGCATTTCGTCGGCGGGCGCTCGCAATCCCCGAACGGTTTCCTAAAATGAACTCTTTCATATTCACTCTGGGAGATCGCCATGAAAACCGTTGCCGCCATCGTCACCGCCGCGTTGTTCGCGGCATTCACAAGCCAAGCCTTCGCCGACGAGGATGCCAGCGGCAAGACGCGGAATTTTTCGTGGAACTTCGGGTTCAGTTTTGGCAACCATACCAGTTACGGCACCAACCGCACCAAGGGTTCCGGGGTGGTCAAGGAAGAATCGCACGCGGTGGCGAATTTTTCGCGGCTGGTGTTGGCATTGCCCGCGATTGTGACGCTTACGCAAGGCACCACCGAATCGCTGACGATTTCGGCCGACGACAACTTGTTGCCATTGATGACGACACGCGTTTCGGGTGATGAACTCATTATTGAAGGCGATAAATCGCGCGGCTTTTCGACCAAAAAGGAAATCAGGATTCGCCTCACCGTGAAAGCGCTCAATGCGATCCACATCAGGGGTTCGGGCGACATCATCGGTGATCGATTGAAAAGCGACAAATTCGATATTGATATCGCCGGTTCGGGTGACGTGAAATTCAAGTCGATCGACGCCGGCCAATTCAAGATCGGCATCAAGGGGTCGGGCGATGTGACGGTTGATTCACTGGACGGAAAATCGGTCGAGGCCCGTGTGCATGGCTCGGGTGATATTCGCCTGCCCTCGTTGCGGGCGACGACGGTGACTATTTCGATCAAGGGTTCGGGTGACGTTTCTGTCGCGGGCGATGCCGACCGGGTCGATATCGATGTGATGGGATCGGGCGACGTGCGCTCGCGCAAGCTGATCGCACGCGAGGCCAGTGTGAAAATCATGGCCTCGGGTGATGTCGATGTTTACGCCAGAGAAAAACTCACCGCCAGCATATTTGGCTCGGGCGATATTCGCTACGCCGGCTCACCGACCGATATCAGCAGAACCGTGAGAGGATCGGGATCGATTGAAGCGATGTAGCCATGTTTGTCAGGATGGGTTTCGCTCGCGATACCCATCCTGCGATTTGCGATGTCTCAGTTCTTCAGCGTTGTTTTACCCATCTGCCAAAGCAGGAAGCCGTAAATATCGGCCGCCATCGCAGTGCGCTGCGTGACGGTGCTGCCGATGCCGTGGCCGGCCTGCATATCGAGGCGCAACAGGATCGGTTTGCCGCTGTTGGTGGCGGCTTGCAGGCGGGCGGCGGCTTTGGCGCTGTGCCACACCTCAACCCGCGGGTCATTCACGCCATGCACCAGCAACACCGCCGGATACGCCGTGTTGTCCCTGATGTTGTGATAGGTGCTCATGTCCAGCAACGCCGGGAATTCCTTGGCGTTTTTCACGCTGCCAAATTCGGAAATATTGGTAATGCCGTTGGCCGTTTCTTCGGCGCGGATCGTATCCAAACTGCCGACATTGAAAATCGCGGCGGCGAACAATTCCGGCGCGCTGGTGACGGCACGGCCGACAAATATTCCGCCCGCGCTGCCGCCCGATATGCCCAGCGTTTTTGGTGACGCATAGCCTTCGGCAATCAAATATTTCGCGCAGGCGATACCGTCTTTCCAGGTGTTCGATTTGGTGGTCTTGAAGCCGGCCTGATACCAATCGTTGCCGTACACGCCGCTGCCGCGCACGTTGGCAATGGCCAGCACGCCTCCCTGCTCCAGCCACGCCATGTTGCTCGAGGAAAAATACGCCGTCTCGGAAAATCCATAGGCCGCGTACGCGTCCAGCAATGTCGGGTTGCTGCCGTCGCGCTTGAGCCCCTTTTTGTAAAGCAGCGTCATCGGCACCATTGCGCCATCGTGGCTCGCGACTTTGACGTCGATGATGTCGATATCGGGAAGATTCGGCAATGGCGGATTCACCCGCAGCCCGGAATCGGTCGAGGCATTGCCCTTCAACAAAAAGGTGCGCGGCAATGAAGACCAGCCGCTCAACGAATAAAGCACGTCGCTCGATTGATGGGCCGGTTCCGCGTGAACCCGCGCCGCGCCTTTGAACGGCATCGCGATCGCCTCACCTGCCGAGTTGCCGGTTTGATAGCGGCGCAACACGATTTCGGTGCCTTCACGCACCGATCCGATCAGCGCATCGCGCGTCAATGAGAATTCTTCCAGCACGGCGTCTGTTGGTGCGTCGGCAACCAGGGTCGCATTTTTCAAATCGGGTTTGCGCAAATCCAGTTTCATCACCTGCTTGCGCGGCGCGCTGGCGTGGGTCAGAAAGAAAAGATCATTGCCGCGCAATTCGACTTCGGTAATCTTGTCTGCAAAGGCGGATATTTTTTTCCAGCCGATATTCGCTTTGCCAAGGTTCGCCAGCGGGGCCACGAACAAAAAGCCTTCCGGCAGGGTGGTATCGGTGGTGCGCGCGATCATCCACGGGCTGCTTTTGGCGAGGATCAGGTAACCAACGTCAAGGCGTGTCAGCCCGAGATTTTTTGTCACCGTCGGGCCGAAGATTGCTTTCGCTTTTGACTCCGCATCGCCCACTTTCAACCACATCACCTTGCTGTCAAGATACGTTTCCGAGTCTGCTTCGCCCGGCGTCGGCACCTTGAATTGATTGAAAGTGAGCGATTTGCTGTCGGGCAGCCAACTGATCTTGGTTTCCCACACACGCGCAATGGGTGCGCCCACCCGCTTGTTTGTTTTGATATTCAGGATGTAAAGCGAAGCCGCTTCCGATCCGCCGGCCGACATGCCGTAGGCGACATGCGCGCCATCCCACGACGGCTGGTAGTAATTGATCGCGTGCGGCACGCCGGTGCGTTTGGCATCGATTTCCGGATCGACCAGCACCCGCTCCGGCCCGGCGACGCCAACCCGCATCACCAGCCTGAATTGGCGCTCGCCCTTGGCGCGTTTCAGGTAGTAAATCAGGTCGCCCGGCATGCGAATCACACTGGTGATTGCGTCGCCGGTGGCATTGGTGAGTTCAGTGATGCGTTTTTCCAGTTGGTCGCGAATCGCGATCCGGTCCAGCGATTCGCGCGCGGCTTCGCCCTGACCTTTGAGCCACGCCTGCACCTCGGGTGTCTTGGTATTTTCAAAATAGCGGTACGGGTCTTTGACCGTGACGCCGTGCATGATGTCAACCACCTCACGGATCGGCGCGACCGGCGCGGGTGCGGCATTGACCCTGTCAATGGCGGCGGACAGCGTCACCGAGGCGACCAACGCAAATTGAATGCCGGCGCGCGAAAACAATTTTTGGATAATCACGGGAGACCTTGATGAGATTCGCCCACAGGGCGCAAGACCCGGATTTTCGCGCAAATCGTGGCGTTGCGGCAAACATCGCAAAAGTGAACTTCTCAACAGCCGTGAATCTGTCGCCGCGACATCGGACCGAGGCCAGATTAGACGACGTGTACCGCTGACATTTCCGCAGGACAACTATTTTTGGCGGCCGGCGTTTTACCGTTTTCCCGCCAACCTTCAAAACTTGGGAATGCGGATGCGGCTGATCATCAATGAGCCCGACACCGCGAACAGCAGTACCAACGGATGAAACTTGAGGCCACCGATGACGAGTTCGCCAAACCAGAGGTCATCACGCACCGCATCAACGTAGCCGGCCAGCATCAACAGGCAAACCAGCAATACCGAACTCGGTATCGGTGTTCCCTCAAAATATTTGACCTTGTCACCGCCCTCCGACAGCGCCTCGGCCGTGACGTTGTAGCGTGCCAGACGCGAAACGCCGCAGGCGACGAAATACGCCAGCACAATGCGGTCGTAGAAACCCTGCATGCCGCAGCCGTAACCGATAATCGCCGGGGCCACGCCAAAGGAAATCACATCGGCCAGGGAATCGAGCTCGCGACCCATCGCGGATGAGTTCTGCCGCCAGCGTGCGATACGACCGTCAAGCACATCGAAAATCAGCGCAACGATCACCAGCGTGCCCGCGAAATAAACGTGAATGATGTCGCCCGTTTCGAGGTAAGTCATCACCGAAAACAGCGCGCCGGTACCGCATATGGCGTTGCCGAGCGTGAACCAGTCGGCGAGATGGAATTCGCGAATCATCGAAAACGGTTTGCTGGTGTTGGTTGGTGTCATGGTGGGCAGGTCTCCGGAAATCAGGTGGCATCCTCCATGCAGCGTAGCACTTGCGGCGCACAACGCTTGTGGGACACAGCCGAATAACCACCTTCCCATCGGACTACATCGTTCCGGCCAGCGTTCGCTAGCGCACAGTGTTCGCGATACGCAACATGCAGAATCGCGAAATGCCACTTGCAACCCTACTTGTTAAACCCAACGCGAGCGATGTCGGAAGGCGGCGACAAGGTCAAATATTTTGAGGGAACACCGATACCGAGTTCGGTATTGCTGGTTTGCCTGTTGATGCTGGCCGGCTACGTTGATG
>JANLQC010000328.1:0-2216 GCA_031367575.1 Betaproteobacteria bacterium
TCCAATCCCAATTCGAATGGCATATTTAGTCGGTAGAGTTCGCCCGCACTTTTTGCCTCAATGCGGGAAAGATCGTGGATTGCATACTGCGATTCCGCAATCAGTTTGATTATTTTTTCGATGCGCGGCTGACCGGAGTCAACTTCTTCGAGCGCGATCCTCGGTTTCAGGCCGAGGTAAATAACCGTGAATAGTAGTGGGCGCAGTAAAGGGTAGAAATCCCGATCAAATGGACAATTGATGAAGACGTTCTTCTCAAACTCCATGCGACGATCTTACCTGCTGTCTTTGGGTGGGAATGGATCGTGTCCGTAGCTATTTTTTTCTTTGATCGTTCCGTCTCTGCCATGCACGTACAACTCGGCGTGCCCTTTTTTTGCAACGCTCCGGCCGTACTTGACGGCCTCTGCCTGCGTGTCAAAGGTACGGGACGCGCGTGCGGCACCGGAATTTCTTACCGCCCAACCCCCGCTAGGCCTCGGCACAACGTGCTTGCTAACTTTGCTCATTTTCATTCCTAATCGGGTTGATTATTTTGCATGGCCAAGGCTATCACGTATCGATTCAATCCGTCAGAATTCTAACGAGCCAGCGTGCCATGCCACTCGGTTAAGCGCGTGGTGCCAGTTCCGTAGGATGGGTGGAGCGCAGCGATACCCATCTTGGTCCCTCGCAAGAACGATGGGTATCGCTGCCCTCCACCCATAAAAATAGGGGTGTCATACTGAGCGAAGCGAAGGATCTGGTTCATGCGACGAGATCCTTCGCTTCGCTCAGGATGACAATATTTTTTCCGATCACCAAGTCTAAGGTTAGTGCTTATGGGCCTGCGCCGGGGAGACACCCAAAGTAAGTGCCATTCGCCCCGGCCCCCATTTTTTTCAGCGCCTTGCAATCGCTCACGCGATGCGCCCAGCCCTCTGCCCTTGCCAGCTTCGCGATATCCGCTACGGCTGCGCCGGCAACAATGATTGGCGCGATTTCGCCGGGACATTCCTTGACGAGAATTTCCACGCTTTTTCGTATTTCCACCTGTCGTTGGAAAGTGGTGCGTGCGGGATCGTATTCGGCCCTGACCACCAGTTTGCCCGTTACATCGGTTACATCGGCCGCGACTGGGCCCGTTGGTTCCATTGGTCCCGTTGCTCCCATTGGTCCCGTTGCTCCCATCGTCCCCATAGAACCATCGACTGCAGCGCACCAACGGCGCGCGATAAGATAGCCGGATGCGTGCGCACCGATCATTCGATATCTTCAATGGCGATGCCGATGGGCTAATCGCTCGCCACCAGTTCCGCCTGTCGCATCCCGCCGACTCTGAACCGCCGACCTTCGTCAGCGGCGTCAAACGCGATATTGCGCTGCTGGATCGTGTGATCGCGACAAACGATGTGCTCGGAGGCGACCGGATTCAAGTGTTCGACATTTCATATGATCGAAACGCGGATGCCGTACAGACACTGCTAAATGCAGGCACATGCATTACCTACTTCGATCACCATCGCGCCACCCGGTTGCAGGAACATTCCGGCCTCGATGCGCACATCGACCAAAGCCCGCAGGTCTGCACCAGCCTGTTGGTCGATAAATACTGCCGTGGTGCCCATCGCCTCTGGGCGATTGCCGCCGCGTTCGGCGATAACCTTGCCGCCATTGGTCAGCAACTGTCCCTTGACCTGAATCTTCCCGCCCCGCGCATTGACAAGCTCAAACGGCTCGGAGAATGCCTTAATTACAACGCCTACGGCGAAACCATCGACGATCTCCACTACTCGCCAGTCGATCTCGCGGCACGACTTGCGCCCTACTCGAGTCCTCTCGATTTTATTGAACATGAAGACGTGATATCACGTTTACAGGCCGGATACGATCAGGATCTTTCGAGCGCGCTTGCCGTTGAAGCGATTCATGAATCCCGTGCGGTACGCATTTTTCTCCTGCCGAATCAATCATGGGCACGAAGAATTAGCGGCACGTTTGCCAATCACCTGGTGCATGCCTCACCAACGCAGGCGCACGCAGTACTCACGTTGGCGGGCGAGGGTGATGGCGATGGCGACCAACGCATCGCCACCGCAAGCATCCGCGCACCGCAATCGATGCCGCGCGATGCGGCGCGGGTTGCAGCAAATTTTGCCAACGGCGGCGGTCGTGAAATCGCGGCTGGAATTGAATCGTTTCCCTTGGCACAACTCTCGCAATTGATTGCGACACTC
>JANLQC010000335.1:0-2678 GCA_031367575.1 Betaproteobacteria bacterium
TATTGAAAAAACTTCCCGACGCTTGGCCATACGTTCATGTCCTGCGACAACAGGCGGCAGCGGCGACAGGCGGCGCGGAGATACGGATATGATTCGTGGGGAAA
This sequence comes from Betaproteobacteria bacterium, assembly GCA_031367575.1. Classification (GTDB taxonomy): domain Bacteria; phylum Pseudomonadota; class Gammaproteobacteria; order Burkholderiales; family Usitatibacteraceae; genus UKL13-2. Next base: position 105 of record JANLQC010000335.1, read on the forward strand.
CCTCAGGGTCAGTTTCGATTGATCCAAAGTTACCGAAACGTCGCAGCACATCGCAGCGCAGATCGCCATTACACGCGCTTCCCGGCGGCAAAGCGGCCTGAACGCCGCACCAGTGCTTGTGTTTTCGGGTATCAACTGCCCCGCGCATCGATGCCCGGGAGCGCCTGACGGCGTGATGCAATGCGAATTGCAACAAACGTTCAAGACGCAGAACGTGCCGCGAGAAATTGCGCCGCATAATCGCCGGCGGGCAGCGGTCGCGAAATGAGATAGCCTTGCGCTTCTTCGCATTGGTGGCTGGTCAGAAAGGCCATTTGCTCCGGCGTTTCCAGGCCCTCGGCGATCACCCGCATCTCAAGGTTTTTGGCGAGGCCGATGATGGCCTGCACGATGGCGGCATCGTCGCGATCAAGCACCACGCCGCGCACGAACGAACCATCGATTTTCAGCGCGTCGATCGGCAGGCGTTTTAATTGCGTGAGGCTCGAATAGCCCTTGCCGAAATCGTCAATGGCGGCATGCACGCCGTGACCGCGCAATACATCGAGGGTAATCGTGGCGAGCAGCGGGTCACTCACCACCGCCGTTTCCGTCACTTCCACCATCAGCGCGCTGCCGGGCAGATGATGGGCATTGAGTTCCGCGAGAATCTCGCCGGCGAGCTCGCGCCGCTTCAGTTGCACGGCAGACAGATTGATGGCGACTTGCGGCACCGTCTGGTATTGGCCGCGCCATTCGGCAATTTGCCGGCACACTTCGCGCAGCACCCAGGCACCGAGCAGGTTGATCAGGCCGGATTCCTCGGCGAGCGGGATGAATTGATCGGGCGGCACCAATCCGCGCTGCGGGTGTCGCCAGCGCAGCAGTGCCTCGGCACCGGTGATGCGCTTGGTGAAAAGATTTTGTTTGGGCTGGTAGTGGAGTTCCAGTTGGTTGAGTTCCACCGCGCGATGCAATTCGCTTTCCATCGACAGCCGCATCGGTGCATCGCGCGCGAGCGAGGCCGAATAGAACTGCACGCTGTTGCGGCCGGCGTCCTTGGCGCGGTACATGGCCCAATCGGCGTGCTTGATGAGATCGACTTCGTTGTCCGCATCGTGCGGAAACAGCGAGACGCCAATGCTCGCGGTCACGAACATGTCCTGCTCGGCGAGGCGGAACGGGCGCAACAGCAGGCGGCGCAATTCTTCAGCCATGCGGTCGCCGCGCGTGTCATCGCCTTCGAGGTTGACGAGCAGCATGAATTCGTCGCCGCCGCTGCGGGCGATGAAATCATTGGCCGTGATCGCCTGCGAAAATCGCAGCGCCACTTCCTGCAACAGCATGTCACCGATGCTGTGGCCGAGGCTTTCATTGATGTACTTGAAGCGATCCAGATCCAGCAGCGCCACCGCCAGTGAATGGCCCAGCCGCCGGGCGCGCGCGATTTCAGATTTGAGCCGTTCCTGAAGTTGGCTGCGGTTGGCGAGCCCGGTCAGGACATCGTGATTGGCGACGTAATGCAAATGCCGTTCGGCCGATACGCGCGCCGAAATATCCTGCACCAGCATCAGATACGAGCTCGCTTGGCCGGCCTCGCGCAACACCGAACCGAACCATTCGGTATGCAGCAAGATTCCATCCTTGCGGCGATTGCGCCACGCGGCCGTGAAACGGTCCGCATCGCCCCGGTCAAGCTGCTGCAACTCTTGCGCCAGCCGTTCGCGCTCATCCTCCTCGAACAGGCCGAGCTGATCGAGCGATTTGCCGAGCGCCTCGGCCTCCGGCCAGCCGAAGGTTTCACTGGCGCGACCGGTCCATTGAATCACGCGCCGCGACGCGTCCAGTTGAATGACGGCGAGCGGGGTATTGGCCAAATGCGACGTGAGCGTGTTGCGCACCCGGTTGAGTGCCTCGTTGGCTTCGACGCGGCGGGTCACGTCGGCATACACGCCAATCACGCCATCCTTGATCGATTCGCCATCGTCAAATGGGGCCAGCGTGAGGTCAATCCAGCGCGATTGCCCGCCGAGCTGCACCTGGCGGCGCACCTGCACGATCTCGCCTTTGCGGGCGCGCTCACCAAAGGGCAGAAGTTCATCGACCAGCTGGTTGCCGAATATGTCCGCGACATGGCGGCCGATGGTGGCGTCCCGCCGCAAATTGAACCAGTTGCGCAGCGCCAGATTTGCGAACCGCACACGGTAATCGCCATCCTGCACCGACACCGCCACCGGCAGGCGGTCGGCGATCAGCTCGAGCTGGCGCTCGGTGGCCTTGGCGTTCGATTCGGCGATGCGCAGCGTTTGAATGTCATAGCCGAACACAAACGCACCAATCGTCCTGCCGGTCTCGTCAGCGTGCGGCACCGCGTCAACCTGTACCCAGCGTTCGCCGCGCCCCGGATAATGCGCGAGCCGCTCATAGGTCACGCGTTCACCCTGCATCATGCGCGGCATCACGCTGTCCCAATACAAATCCAGTGCTTCACCGACCACGGCGCGCACCGTGTTGCCGATGAACGCCTCACGCGGTTTGCCGATCCAGTTGCAGTAGGTCTTGTTGACGAAACGAAACGTGCGGTCGATGTTTATA
>JANLQC010000108.1:0-1974 GCA_031367575.1 Betaproteobacteria bacterium
GGGCCAATGCCGCATCCAAACGACAACGGCGCTGGCAGCGACTCTAATTTTTAATTGTGACGATTACTTTACCGCAACATGCCTCATACCATGCAACTATCCGCGACCACTCCGCCGCTATCCACCCGACAAGGCCGCGACAATCAGGATTTCGTCCGAATCGCGCAGGCGCGCGGACAGCGAACGTTCCAGCTCGGCATTGACGAACAGCCTGATATGCGCGCGAACGTTGCCCTGCTCATCGATCATGCGAAAGCGGATGCCGGGAAATTGCCGATCAAGATTTTGCAGCAATGCATCGAGCGTCGCACCCTCCCCGGTGACGTCGCGCGCGCCATTGGTGTACTCGATCAACGGTGTCGGCAGCCGTACTTTCACGCTTTAACTTTCACCCTCGGACTTTCACAACGTGTACGCCACGACCGAATAAATGTGCGGCAGGTGCAACATCAGGCAATGCCATTGATTGCCTTCATCAAAACTCGCCCAGACTTCACCGCTGGTGGTGCCGAAATAGAGTCCGATTTTTTGCGCCTGATCCGCGCCCATCGCCTGACGTTTCACCGTCAACCACGCATGCGCGGCAGGCAAACCCCGCGCCTGACGTTGCCAGCCCGCCCCGGCATTTTGCGACCGATACACCGCTGGTTTGCCCGCCACCGACACGCGCGGCCAGACGGTGGTGCCATCCATCGGGAACACCCACAACGTGTTCGCATCGCGCGGATGAAGCGTCATCGGAAAGCCGATATCGCCGACATCCTTCGGCATGTTCTCGCCAATGCGCTGCCAGCGGTTTTCGGCGCGATTCAATTTGTAAATGCCGCAATGATTTTGCTGGTACACCACATCTTTCGCCGCCGGATGCATGCGTACGCAATGCGGATCGTGGCCCCATTCGGCATTGGGGTCCGGCAGAAAATCGGCCACACAACCGCCATTGAGCGGCTTCCAGGTCGCGCCACAATCGAAACTCTCAAATACGCCGCCGGACGACATTCCGAGCATCAAATGTTTGGCATCGAAAGGATCAACGTTTACCGAATGCACCATCGCACCATCAGGCACCGATTCGTTGGCCGCACCGAGCCATTTCAGGCGATCAGGATGCAAGTTGAAGCCATCGACACTTTGCCATGTCACGCCATCGTCATCGGAACGAAACAGGCCGTGCGGCGAGGTGCCCGCGTACCAGACCTTGGGTTCCGAGGCGTGCCCGGGTGTCAGCCAGAAAACATGGCCGACCGACCAACCGTAGGCGGCAGCGGCAGCGGCGTCCGCGTTTGCGCGCTTCGGAAATGCCGGCGGTGAGGTTGCTTCTTTCCACGATTTGCCGGTGTCTGTCGAGCGAAACACCGTCGGGCCCAAATGCCCGGCCCGTGCGGCGACCAAGATGGTGCCGGTGCGCGGATTCATCACCGCATGATTGACGATCTGGCCGAGGAAATGCGGCGCGTTGCCATCGACTGTCCATTTTTCCCGGGTGGCGTCACCTCGCAAAATGAACAGCCCTTTGCGGGTGCCAACAAGAACCAGCGTGCGCGTGTATTTCGAGGTTACGGAACGGGTTGCCATGTGAATGCACTCCTTCGCGAAAAAGAATCCTAAAGGGAAATTTCAGCCGATTATTTTACTCGCGTACCGCCCGATAAATCATCGGGTTGGCAATCGGTGCCACGAGGGTCGCATCGTTTGTCGCATCGTTTGTCGCATCGTTTGTCGCATCGATTGTCGCCACGGTGCCGATCCGGATCGCGTTTTGCACCGCCCTCACCGCCGCATCCGCGTCCCCACGCGTGCGGGCATGCACCAGCGCCAGCGGCGCGCCGCGATCGACGCGATTCCCCAGCGCCACAAATTCACTGAATCCCACCGCGAAATCAATCGTATCGGCCGCGCGACGCCGACCGCCGCCGAGACCGACCACCGCCATGCCAATGGCACGCGTATCGATTTCACCGATGATGCCGTCAC
>JANLQC010000383.1:0-4675 GCA_031367575.1 Betaproteobacteria bacterium
CAGACTTTCCGAACCGAGCGCCGACAAGCGTGAAAGCTACCGCGCCACGCGCATCACCATTCATGACAACCGCTCCATCTGTGCGCACGCCGGACGCTGTACCGATGGCCTGCCCTCGGTGTTCAAGTACAAGAGCGAGCCCTGGATCGATCCCACTGCGGGGGTTGTCGAGGAGATCATCGACGTCATCCGGCGATGCCCGTCGGGCGCGCTAAGTTATACGCTCGATGAGGTTGATGAGGCTGTTGAGAGAATGCAGCCACGCATGCCGTCAATCACGGTGACCAAGGATGGTCCATACGAAGTGGTGGGCGACGTTCAGTTGCTTGCGCAAGCTTGGGGTGAAGGCGCATTAACCGAGCGCTTCACGTTGTGCCGTTGCGGTGCGTCCAACAATAAGCCATTCTGTGATGGCACCCACGGGAGCATCGGGTTCAAGGACGGCAGCGACTAGACCGTCTCGCCTGTCCAATCCTCCGCTCAAAAAGGAGTCACATGCAAAAAGGATCCTGCCATTGCGGCGAGGATTTTGCGCACGCTGCGGCTCGTCATTTTTTTGGGATACGATCAAGCGGGACACGATTGCCATTTCATTCAAGCAATAATTATTGTCATTTCCGCGAAAGCGGGAATCGATGTTGGGCGGATGAAAAATGGATCCCCGCTTTCGCGGGGATGACAGAGTTGTTGCATCAGTGGTCGGGAATTGGAATAAGCATCGAGTTATTCGATAAGTAAAATGGTTAGATCGCCAATTGGTGAGGGTCACGGGCCATTTATCGTCGGAAATCCGCGCCAATCCTGGTGTCCACCACTTTTATGCGGGCTAGAAAATCAGCCAAACAACCCCAACACCGCATCCAGCCCCAGATGGTTAATCGCGACATTCGCTTGCGATTGAACGACCGGTTTGGCGTGATACGCAATCGATAATCCTGCCGCCGCCAGCATCGTCAAATCATTCGCGCCGTCGCCGATGGCGATGCATTGTTCGCGCGATAGCGACAGCGCCGCCGCTGTTTCGCGCAGGTGTTGCGCCTTCGCATCGGCATCGCATAGCGGCCCGATGACGTTGCCGGTGAGTTTGCTGTTGATGATTTCGAGCGTGTTGGAATAGGCGTAATCGATTTTCAATCGCGCTTTCAGGCGCTCGGTGAAAAACGTGAATCCGCCGGAGACGAGCAGCAGTTTGATGCCGTGTTTTTTTGCCGCCGCGATCATTTTTTCGGTGCCAGGGGAAAGCGTCATTCGTTCGTCATGCACGCGCTGCAACACCGATTCATCGAGCCCTTTCAGCAGTGACACGCGCTGCCGCAGACTTTCCGGCCAATCGATTTCACCGCGCATCGCGCTCGCCGTGATGGCCGCGACTTCAGCTCTCTTGCCGGTGAAATCGGCAATTTCGTCGATGCATTCGATGGTGATGAGGGTCGAATCCAGGTCTATTGCGATCAGGCCGAAATCGGATAATTTCTTGGCGGAATCGATGAAGGCGTAATCGAGTTTGGCGGCTTCGCAATGGGTGCGGACGGCGCCGCAGGTGTTGGAGTTTGCGGTAGTCAGACGGAACGCCTGATGTGCGACGTGGTCGATTTTTTCGATTGCGGAGGCGTGGGATAGCGCGTGCAACGTCTTGAGATCGTGCGTGGAGATTTCTTCGGCTTGGATGATCAGGTTGTGGGTCATGGGTGGTTCAATTGATGTTGGTGATTGTGCGGGCGCGTCCCATGGGACGCGAAACCCGTGCTTCACCCTCCTTTAAAAATGAGCAAGTGCTCCGCAAGAAACCCCCAACCTTCGGCCTCTTGAATTTCAACAAGCCGTTACCTAGGCGGCGGCTTTGCTTGCGGTGACTGGTGCGGGTGTCAGTTCGCGCAAGATCACTTTGATCTCGTTGACGCGGTCACGCATATTGGCAATGGGTTTGTCGATGCGCAGCTTGTCCTGGCCCGCCAATTTGTAGTGGCGTTTTTGTTGCACCAGTTGCACCACGCGGTGCGGGTGAATCGGCGTATCGCGGCCGAACTGCACGATGATCGCTTGCCCACTCGCATCAATTTTCAATAGATCGAGCGGCTTGCCGAGAATGCGCAGACGATGGCATTCAACCAGTGTTTGCGTCGGCGCGGGCAGCAGGCCGAAACGGTCGATCAATTCTTCCAGCAGGTTTTCCAGCGCGTCTTCACTATCGCAATTGGCGAGGCGTTTGTAAATCACCAAGCGCTCATGCACGTCGCCGCAATAAGATTCGGGCAGCAACGCGGGACTGTGCAAATTGATTTCTGTCGAAACGTTTAGCGGCTTCATCAGATCCGGCTCCTTGCCGGCCTTCAACGACTTCACGGCGCTGTCGAGCATTTCGGAATAGAGCGTGAAACCGATATCCTGAATACCGCCGGATTGCGAATCGCCCAGCACTTCGCCCGCGCCGCGAATTTCCAGATCGTGCATCGCAAGATAAAATCCCGCGCCCAAATCCTCCATCATCTGGATCGCTTCCAGGCGTTTTTTCGCGTTCGCGTTGAGCGCCTCTTCGGGCGGCGTGAGGAGATACGCGTAAGCCTGATGATGCGATCGTCCGACGCGGCCGCGCAACTGGTGCAGTTGTGCGAGCCCAAATTTATCAGCGCGATGAATAATAATCGTGTTCGCGGTCGGCACATCGATGCCGGTCTCGATGATGGTTGAACACAGCAACACATTGGAGCGCTGATGATAGAAGTCCCGCATCACGCGCTCCAGCTCACGCTCCGGCAATTGTCCATGTGCGATCGCAATGCGCGCTTCGGGCAACAATTTTGCGAGCCGGTCATACTGGTTTTGAATTGTCTCGACTTCATTGTAAAGATAGTAAGCCTGGCCGCCGCGTTTCAATTCACGCAGAATCGCTTCGCGAACGATGCCTTCGGACAATTGGTTGACGAAGGTCTTGATCGAAAGTCGGCGTTGCGGTGCGGTGGCGATCACCGAAAAATCGCGCAGGCCTTCGAGCGACATGGCGAGCGTGCGCGGGATCGGTGTGGCGGTGAGTGTGAGCACATCGACTTCGCTGCGCAACGCTTTGAAGGCTTCTTTTTGGCGCACACCGAAGCGGTGTTCTTCGTCGATGATCACCAAGCCGAGATTCTTGAAATGCACGTCTTTCTGAATCAGTTTGTGGGTGCCGATGGCGATATCGATGGTGCCGTTGTTGACACCTTTCAACGCGATGGCGGTTTCCTTGCCACTGCGAAAGCGCGAAAACTCGGCGATCCTGATGGGCCATTCGGCGAATCGATCCGAGAAATTCTGGAAATGCTGTTCGGCGAGCAGCGTGGTTGGCACCAATATCGCCACTTGCTTTCCGGCGATGGCGGCGATGAACGCCGCGCGCAAGGCGACTTCGGTCTTGCCAAAACCGACATCACCGCACACCAGCCGATCCATCGGTTTGCCGGACATCATGTCCGCCATCACGGCTTTGATCGCGGTGGCTTGATCGGGTGTTTCTTCAAACGGGAATGACGACGAGAACGCGTCGAACTCGTTTAACTTCAGCGGGAATGCAAAACCCTGACGTGCGGCGCGCCGCGCGTACAAATTAAGCAATTCGGCGGCGGTGTCGCGCACTTGCTCGGCCGCCTTGCGGCGCGCTTTTTCCCATTGGCCGCTGCCGAGGCGATGCAGTGGCGCGGTATCGGGGTTGGCACCGGTGTAGCGCGAAATGACCGAAAGTTGCGCGACCGGCACAAACAATTTATCGCTGCCTTCGTAATGCAATTCCAGAAATTCCTGCGCGCCTTCACCAAGATCCATCGTGAGCAGGCCGGCGTAGCGCGCGATGCCGTGTTGCGAATGCACCACCGGGTCGCCGATGTTGACCTCGGCCAAATCGCGCAACATGCCTTCGGGGCTGGCGCGCGATTTGTCGCGGCGGCGGGTTTGCTTGACTTCTGACGCGTACAGCTCGTTTTCGGTGACGAACGCGAGGCATTCATCGGGCAGGATGAAACCGCCTTGCAACGGCGCGAACGTGAGCGCCAATTTTTCGGTGAGGGTGGCAATGCTTTCATACGAATCCACCGGCACGGAAGTCAAACCGTGGTCGGACAAAAATCGTGCGACCGTTTCGCGCCGGCCAATGCCTTCAGTGGCGATCACAATCCTGCCGTTGAAGCCATTGGCAAAGGCGCGAAACTTGGTGAGTGGATCGGTTGCGCGGCGATCCACATCGATCATCGGCAACGCGAGTGTCTGCGAAAAAATCGTCGCACGATCCAGTTTCCCAAAACGATTCAAGCCAGCAAATAATTCATCGACCGGCAGGAAAATTTCCAGCGGCGGCAACAACGGATGATCCTTGTCGCCGCGCATCAATTCATAGCGCGATTTCGTGTCCTGCCAGAATTCGGCGGCCTTGGCCGAGACTTCCGCACCGGCATACACGCGGGTATGCGCGGGCAGATAATCGAATACGGTGGCAGTGGTTTCAAAAAACAGCGGCAGGTAATATTCAATGCCGTTCGGTGCCATGCCAGTCGAAACGTCTTTATACATGCGGCTCTTGGCGGGGTCGCCCTCGAAGCGATCACGAAAACTTTCGCGGAAACGATGCTGGCCTTCTTTATCGAGCGGAAATTCACGCGCCGGCAGCAGGCGGATTTCATTGACCGGATAAATGCTGCGTTGCGTGTCG
>JANLQC010000443.1:0-1507 GCA_031367575.1 Betaproteobacteria bacterium
CTGTTCCGACCGAAATGTGCTGGAAAGCGGCGCCCATGCTGGTTCTATTCGGCTTAACCCTCTTGTCACTCGGTTAAGCCCATGACGCCCTGGAAAACGGATGGGTGGATGGGTGGAGCGCAGCGATACCCATCCTACGGAACTGCGGCGAGCCGCGCGGATAACCGGATTTAGCGGCTCGTTCTTACCATCGGAAACTTCGCCGTCAGTGTGGTGCCCCGGTTGGCCGCGCCATGAAACTCGAAACTGCCGCCGAGGGCAATCATCCGTTCGCGCATGCCGAGCAGGCCGTGCGCGGAGGTGCTGCCGAGTCGAGGAATGGCGAGTCCCACGCCATCGTCGGCAATGATCAGCGTCCAGCTCGTGGCATCGCGGCTGAGGGCAATGGTCACCTGCCGGGCCTTGGCGTATTTCATGACGTTGGTGAGCGCCTCCTGGCAAACACGATATAGCGCGGTCGATTGCACGGGACTCAAGTCCAATTCGCCCGGCGGCAAGGAAATCTTGCAGCGGCAGTCGGCGCGCTCGCTGAATTGTCCGGTCAATGATCGCAGCGCCGCCTCGAAGCCAAGATTGTCGAGCAGGGTCGGGCGCAAGTCTTCGATCAGGCGGCGCACGAACTGCACGGCACTATCGATGGCGGTGTGCGCACGTTGCAGGCGCGCGACCGATTTTTCATCGTTGCGTTTGGCGGCGGCGTCGCGGCCCATGATGATGTCAAGTTTGATGGCGGAAAGGGTGCCGCCGAGTTCGTCGTGAAGATCGCGCGCAACCTTGTAGCGTTCCTCTTCCTGAACCGTCAGCAGGTGTGCGGACAGTGCCCGCAGTTCCTCCGCACGCACCACCGCCTCGGAGGCAAACTTCACTTCGCGCAAATCGTGGCGCGCGACACCGGCGCGCTCGCGGGCAAGGTTGCGGAGGATGAACATGGCCCCCGCCATGATCATCATGGCATTCATGAAAATAATGGCGGCAAATCCCCAGCGAATCGCCAACTGGATTTCAGACCAGTCTTGTGATCGTTGCGAAAGCACGGCGGTTTCGCGCACCAGAAAACGCGCGATTTCGGTGTCAATTTCCCCGATCAGATACTTGCCATGATCACTCAGCACAATCGACCGTGCCGCCTCCTTTTGGCCGGATTGATGCAGTGCGACGGTCTCATTGAGCTCGGCAATTTTTTCCGTTGCCAATGCACTGATGCGGTCAATCGACAAAAGTTGCAATGGTTCATCATTGACCATCGCGCGCAACCGCACACGCGCGGGCGGAATCCGGATTTCGTTTTCGCGCAGCGGCAGCAGGTAATCGACTTTGCCAGTATATAAATAACCGCGCTGCGCGCTTTCGGCTTCGTACAGCATCGATTGAATGCCCTGAAGCTCGCCTATCGCCACGCGCGAGGTGACAATCCGCGTGCGCTTCTCGCCGAGGTGGTCGGTGGCGCGATCCACCGCAATCAACGCGACCAGATTAATCAGCAGCGCGAGCGCCAGCAGGCCCAACC
>JANLQC010000449.1:0-2695 GCA_031367575.1 Betaproteobacteria bacterium
GCCGGTACCGGTCGCGGCGGACGTGTCACCAAGGAAGACGTGGTCAATAAAGTATCGGGTGCCTCGGCACCCGTTGCGGCCGCGCCCGCCGCCAAGCCTGCCGCGCCCGCCGTACAGTTGCCCGTGGGTGACCGCACCGAACAGCGGGTGCCGATGTCGCGCCTGCGCGCGCGCATTGCCGAACGTTTGGTGCAATCGCAATCGACCGCCGCGATTCTCACCACGTTCAACGAAGTGAACATGGCGCCGATCATCGAGATGCGCAATCTCTACAAGGAAAAATTTGAAAAGACGCACGGCGTGAAGCTGGGCTTCATGTCATTCTTTGTGAAGGCGGCGGTTCATGCGCTGAAAAAGTATCCGATCGTCAATGCCTCGATTGACGGCAATGAAATTGTCTATCACGGCTTTTATGATATCGGCATCGCGGTCGGTTCGGATCGCGGCTTGGTGGTGCCGATTCTGCGCAACGCCGATCAAATGTCGATTGCCGACGTTGAGAAAAAAATCGCCGAATTCGGCCAGAAAGCGAAAGACGGCAAACTGACGATTGAAGACTTGTCCGGCGGCACATTCTCGATTTCCAACGGCGGCGTATTCGGCTCGATGCTGTCCACGCCGATCATCAATCCGCCGCAGTCGGCGATTTTGGGTGTGCATGCGACCAAAGAACGCGCGGTGGTTGAGAATGGTCAAGTCGTCATCCGCCCGATCAATTATCTTGCCATGAGCTACGACCATCGCATCATCGATGGCCGCGAAGCGGTGCTGGCATTGGTGGCGATGAAAGAAGCACTGGAAGATCCGGCGAGATTGTTGCTGGATATTTAGGGCGGATCTCATTGGCAAGTAAAAAATGGTCACTCACCGGTGCCTTGGGGAAACTGCTGTGGCAACTGTTGTTCTTTCTGCTGGGCGCGTTGCTGACCGGTTTTCTCACGGTGTTTTTCGCCAAATTTCTCGGCCATTATCTCGGCACGCATTTCGCGGTTTCGTTGGGGGTTGGTCTGGCGGTGGCGATCACGCTCTGGCTCTCGCAATTGGTCAACAATCCCCCATTCATATTGAAGGGTACGTCACCGCTGATCGCCGGTTTTTGCGCCGCACTTGGCGTGCATGTTTCGCGTGTCTGGTTGAGCTAGGTTTGGTTAAGGAATAGTCATGTCAAAACAATTTGATGTTGTCGTCATCGGTGCCGGCCCCGGCGGATATATTGCGGCGATCCGTGCCGCGCAGTTGGGTTTCAGTGTGGCGTGCATCGAGGGCTGGAAAAACCCCAAAGGCGAAATGGCGCTAGGCGGCACCTGCCTGAATGTCGGCTGCATTCCCTCGAAGGCGTTGTTGCAGTCTTCGGAAAATGTCGAGCAGCTTGAGTACAAGTTTGCCGAGCATGGCATCACGGCGGCAGGCGTGAAGGTGGATTTGGCCAAGATGCAATTTCGCAAAGACGGCATCGTTGCCAAGATGACCAAAGGCATCGAGTTCCTGTTTCGCAAGAACAAGGTAATCTGGATCAAGGGCTTCGGAAAACTGGCCTCGGCCGGCGATGTTTATGCCATTGAAGTTTCAAATGGCGACAGCAAGGAAAGCATCGCCGCCAAGCACGTCATCATCGCCACCGGTTCCAAGGCGCGTCACTTGGCCGGTATCACGGTCGATAACATCAACATTTGCGATAACGAAGGTGCGCTTGCGTTCAGCGCGGTACCGAAGCGTCTCGGCGTGATCGGTGCCGGCGTGATTGGGCTGGAACTTGGCAGCGTGTGGCGGCGGCTGGGATCAGACGTCACGGTGCTGGAAGCGCTGCCAAATTTTCTTGGCTTGACCGATGAGGCGATCCAAAAAGAAGCGTGGAAAGTCTTTACGAAAGAACAGGCGCTGAACATCCGGCTCGGCGTGAAAATTGAAAAAGTCACGCAGAAAAAAACCGGCATCACCGTTGAATATACGGATGAAAAAGGCCTCGCGCAGAAGCTCGAATGCGACAAGCTGATCGTCTCGGTGGGGCGGGTGCCGAACATCGATGGCCTCGGCGCGGGCAATGTCGGATTGAAGGTCGGTGATCGCGGATTCATTGAAGTCGATGACCATTGCAAAACCAATTTGCCGAACGTGTATGCAATCGGCGACGTGGTGCGCGGCCCGATGCTCGCGCACAAAGCCGAGGACGAAGGGGTGGCGGTGGCGGAAACAATTGCCGGGCAAAAACCGCATGTCGATTTCAATACCATACCGTGGATTATTTATACGTCGCCGGAAGTGGCGTGGGTGGGAAAAACCGAACAGCAGTGCAAGGCGGAAGGTGTGCAGGTGAAGACCGGGCAATTTCCGTTTGCCGCCAATGGCCGCGCGCTGGGGCAGGGCGAATCCGGCGGCTTTGTGAAGATCATTGCCGACGCCAAAACGGATCGCATTTTGGGCGGGCACATCATTCATGCGCACGCCTCCGAGTTGATTCAGGAACTGGTTACGGCGATGGAATTCAATGCGGCCGCCGAAGATATTGCGCGCATTGTGCATGGCCATCCGACGTTGTCTGAAGCCGTTCGCGAAGCGGCGCTGCGGGTAGACAAGCGCACGTTGAATATGTGAGGCGTTGGCGAATGTGGGGAAGTTCTATTAAGTTAAACCTCTCGTCATTCGGGCGCAGGCCGGAATCCAGTCCATCCATTGAGTCAGTTACGTGGATGAGACC
>JANLQC010000451.1:0-3910 GCA_031367575.1 Betaproteobacteria bacterium
CCCAAGTTTCGTCACTTCAAATTAGGTCCCGGAATAAGTCCGGCGCGACACGCTGAAATTAGCGCGATGAAACTCAGGCGCGAAATTGACGAATAACTAAAAACTCGCCCAAACCGGCTGCTGCGACATCGATCGTCTCCACGCCCGCGCCCCCGGCAACCCGCGATACAACCCCAGCGTGTGCCGCGTCACCGAATGCTTCGCCACCCCATCCAGCGATTGCTTTGCCACATAGATTGCCAGTGCTGCTTCCACCGCCTCACGCGTCATTATTTTGCCGGTTCCACCAAAAAACTCGCCATCAAACCCCGCCATCCAAAACGGATTGTGATACGCCTCGCGCCCGATCATCACGCCATCAACATGCAGCAAATGCTCGCGAATTTCCGCCGACGTTTTGATGCCGCCGTTGATCACAATCGTCACGTGCGGAAAATCTTTTTTCAAGCGATACGCGTATTCATATTTCAGCGGCGGCACTTCGCGATTTTCTTTCGGGCTTAACCCTTTGAGAATCGCGTTGCGCGCATGAACGGAAAATACCCCACAGCCTGCTTCACTCACCGCCCCCACAAAATCGCGCACAAATTCGTAACTCTCATTTTTGTCGATGCCAATTCGATGCTTCACCGTCACCGGAATCGAAACCGCATCCACCATCGCCTTCACACAATCAGCCACCAGCGCCGGCTCCGCCATCAGGCACGCGCCAAAGCTGCCGCGCTGCACGCGCTCCGACGGGCAACCGCAGTTGAGATTGATTTCGTCATAGCCCCATTTCTCACCGAGCTTCGCGCACAGCGCCAGATCGGCGGGCTCGCTGCCGCCCAGCTGCAACGCAACCGGATGTTCCTCGGTATTGAAATCCAAATGGCGTTTTTGGTCGCCATGAATCAATGCGCCAGTCGTCACCATTTCAGTGTACAGGCGCGTGCGTTTGCTCAGCAGACGATGAAAATAGCGGCAGTGCCGGTCGGTCCAATCCATCATCGGTGCCACTGAAATGCGCCATGGCGAGGCGGTGTTCGCAATCAAGTTCGACATGCCGTCATTTTATCAGCGCACTGTTGAGGCAAAATGAACGCATGACGATAGAAAACAGGAAGGCGACCGACCGCGAACAATTGAAGCTCGCGGTGGCAACATTGCGCGGCGGCGGGCTGGTCGCACTACCGACCGAAACCGTCTACGGTCTCGGGGCCGACGCCGCCAATCCCGACGCCGTCGCGAAAATTTTCGCCGCGAAGGGTCGCCCCGACAGTCACCCGCTGATCGTTCATGTGGCGCGAAATGCCGATCTCACCGTATGGGCAATCGACATTCCGCCTATCACCAAAAAACTCACCGATGCCTTCTGGCCCGGCCCGCTCACATTGATTCTTAAAAAATCGATGCGCGTGCCGTCGGCCGTCACCGGCGGTCAAGCCACCGTCGGCATTCGTTGCCCCGCCCATCCGCTTGCGCAAAAATTGTTGGCTGAATTTGGCAAGGCGGGCAGCGGCATCATCGCCGCCCCCTCGGCCAACAAGTTCGGCCACGTCTCGCCCACCACCGCCCAGCATGTGCGCGATGAGTTTGGCGATGCGTTATTGGTGCTCGACGGCGGCGCGTGTGAAGTCGGCATCGAATCCACCATTCTCGATCTCTCGCGCATGAAAACGCTTAAGCGTCCGGTGGTGCTGCGCCCCGGTGCCATCACCCCGGAAATGATTCGCGACGTGATCGGCGAAATGCCGCTCACCCCCGACGATTTGCCGACCAGCAAAACCAGCAAACAACCACGCGTCTCCGGCTCACTCGCCGCGCACTACGCGCCGATGACGCCGCTGAAACTGGTCGATGGCACTGCGTTGCAACTCGAAATGGACGCCGCGCTGTCCGCAGGCAAACGCGTCGCCGTCCTGGCCTTCGCCGCCAAACCGCGCGTGAAGCCGTCCCCGGTCGGCGTGGGCGTGCGCAACGCGCGTTCACTGGTCTGGATTACCACCGACGCCGAGCCCACTGCCTACGCGCAGGGCCTCTACGCCAACCTGCGCACGCTCGATGCGGCGCAGACCAGCCTGATCCTCGTTGAGGCACCGCCGCAGACTCCGGCGTGGGAGGCGGTCAATGATCGGCTGGGGCGGGCGGCGGTGGGGTCGGGCGCACGCCAGGTTTAAGTACGGCGGTGACGAATACAATGGCTCGGTATTGGTTGTTGCCTGAAATGCCCTGTCTCGTATATAGTCTTTATATATCCATTCCATATCCATATCCGAGTTCAATCCATGTCCACTCAAACTGTTTCAAAGTGGGGCTCAAGCCTCGCGTTCCGCCTGCCGGCCGCATTCGCCAAGCAGATGCGCCTTGAAGAAGGTGCAAAGGTTCAGTTGGCAATAGACGGCAAACGCCTCGTTATCCAGCGAGTCGATTCCGCGCCCGACGCGAAGACGTTCTTTGCCGCGGTCAAGGAAAGCCAGGCCGCACACGGATTGGCGAACCCCGGTAAAGCACGCGGCCGCGAAATTCGATGAGCGCACCCAACCAAGGTGACATCATCGCGTTCAAACCCGAACTCGCCACTGAGGGACGCGAGCAGCAAGGTGCCCGACCGTGGCTGGTCGTTTCGGTAAAGCCCTACAACGACGCAAGCCAACTCGCCATGGTCTGCCCGATTACCTCGCATCAAGGCACGGCAACCAGCGGCAATGCCGCCGAGGTCTTATTGCCCGCAAATTGCGGCGCACAGGGCCTCGTGCTTACCTTTCAACTGCAAACGATCGATTGGCAGGCGCGCAAAGCGCGGGTGCTCGGGACAGTTCCTGTTGCAACGATGAGGGCCGTGCAGCGGAATTTGAAGATTTGTTTGGGGATTTAAGAAAGACTAAATGATGCAGTTGGAACATCCGCATTCTTGACAAGGGTTACGAATGCTTCATCAGCAAGGGCGGCAAGCAGCAAGCGTAGGGTGGGCAAAGTGCAGCGTGCCCACGCGACCGTCTCCCTGATATTCTCCCGGCATGTCCCGTTACCGTCGCAGCCTTGCCACCGGCGCAACGTTTTTCTTTACCGTCAACCTTGCGAATCGCAAGAGCAATTTGCTGGGCGATGAAATCGCCCGCTTGCGCGACGCCTATCGTCAGATCGGGGCGCGCCATTCATTCGAGACCGTGGCAATCTGCGTCCTGGCCGATCACATTCACGCGATATGGCGCCTGATATGGCACCTACCCGATGGCGATGCGGACTTCGGACGTCGCTCGGGTGCGATCAAGCGATTTTTCTCCAGCGGCTTGGCTGCGACAGAGACCCAATCCCCAAGCAAGCTTGCCAAGCGCGAAAAGGCAATTTGGCCGCGCCGGTTTTGGGAGCACCAGATACGCGATGACAATGATTTGCAGCGGCATATTGATTACACTTATTTCAATCCCGTCAAGCATGGCTACGTCAAGAACGTGGCCGATTGGCCGCATTCGTCGTTACATCGCGACGTGAAGCGCGGATTGATTGCGCCGGAATGGGCGGGCGTGGAGGAGGCGCGGTCGGGTTCATTCGGCGAATAATCGCGTGCGCGAATGGATCTTAGTGCGTGGGCACGCTGCGCTTTGCCCACCCTACAGCCCTCTTGATGAAGAAATCGCGAACGATGCGCATCGTGTGACCATGCCGTCTGCGTCGCGCGTGTATTCATCGAATGTCATTGCCTCGCCGGCACTGAGGGTCACGATGGTCGAACACCGCGTCCCATACCGTTCGCCGACAATCATCGCTGGCGACAACACGCGTTCCCAGTCGAGTCCGACGCCGCTATCGGGCAGTGCATCATCGGGCGGGGTGGTCGTATCCGACAGAAACGCGTAGATCGCCATTTGGCGCGCCTCCCATGGCGTTTTGCCTTGTAGCGCCGCGCCCAGAGCGGACTTTGCCTTTT
>JANLQC010000476.1:0-3576 GCA_031367575.1 Betaproteobacteria bacterium
CCCAAGAGCCCGGGCCGAAAACCGGGTGCCTGAGAAAGCCGACACGAACTTCCGGTCGGCAACGCAATGAAAATGTGCGCTTAACGACATTTGCATCAATGCCGTTGTCGAACCGATTGCCGGCAACGCCTAACGGCCAAAAAACCACTACCGGCATGATCGTGTTTGCGGGCTAAGGCCGTACCTCTGGCCGTACCTCAGGCCGTACCTCTGGCCGATTCTGAATCGGGTGGTTTAGTTGCTGCTGGCAGGGCAGGCAATACGCCGAAGTGGGCCGCGTCCGCAGGCGCTGGAACTCAATCGTTTGGTGACACATTGCGCACGATCCATAGGTGCCCTGCATGATTGCTTCACGCGCCGCTTCTACCGCGAACAACTCGTTCGCCTCGCGCCGGATAAATCCAATATTGCTGTCGTCAAACAGGCTCGGCGCGGACCGCCTCGGGTAGTCGCAATTGGATTCGAGTTCGGGTAGATCATGTCCGAATTTTCGATTGATCGCGCCGCGAATTTGCGCAGACAAGCGCCGCTCCATTGCGTCCAGAGCGCATTGAATTTCGATGATTTCATTGGCGGTCAACATGAATACCTGTCTTCGGTGCGTCAGTTCACGGTTTCTTTTATTTCATCACCCAATTGATGCCCGGACATCTTGCAAATGAATTTAAGTCCTTGCGTGTGCCGCATGTTGACGGCAATCAAGACTTTGCCTGATAGTTCGCGTTGGCATTGTCGGCGCAGTCTGGTTTCAGTCCAACAATTTGGTTGTTCCTTCGCTGGCGGAGTTTCAACGGGCAATTGCCATTTGGCTGGCGTCCCGCCGCGCGTGAATGGCCGGTCTGGAGTGGGCGCAGGCGGCTGATAAAATGACACCATGCCGATTCTCACCTATCCCAATTCGCCCTACAAGCTCAACCAGCCATTTCCGCCCGCAGGCGATCAGCCGGCCGCAATTGAAAAACTGATCGAAGGCATCATCGATGGCCTCGCGTTCCAAACGCTGCTCGGCGTAACCGGTTCCGGGAAGACCTACACGATGGCCAACGTGATCGCGCAAATGGGCCGCCCCGCGCTGATCTTGGCACCGAACAAAACGCTCGCGGCGCAACTTTACGCAGAAATGAAAGAGTTCTTCCCTGAGAACGCGGTCGAGTATTTCGTCTCGTACTACGACTATTACCAGCCGGAAGCGTACGTGCCGTCGCGCGATTTGTTCATTGAAAAAGACTCGTCGATCAACGAGCACATTGAACAGATGCGGCTTTCGGCCACCAAATCGCTGCTGGAGCGGCAGGACGCAATCATCATCGCGTCGGTCTCGTGCATTTACGGCATCGGCGACCCGAGTGACTACTATTCAATGCGCATGCTGGTGCGCACCGGCGACAAAGTGGCCCAGCAGGACATGATCCGCCAACTGTCGTCGATGCAATACGCGCGCGCCGAACTTGATTTCAAACGCGGCACGTTTCGCGTGCGTGGCGATACGCTCGATGTGTTTCCGGCCGAAAGTGCCGATGCAGCACTGCGGATTTCGATGTTCGACGATGAGGTTGATGCGCTGACGCTGTTCGATCCGCTGACCGGCCACACGATTCAGAAGTTGCCACGCTTTACGGTCTACGCGAAGAGCCACTACGTCACGCCGCGCAGCACCGTCTTGAATGCGCTGGAAGGCATCAAAACCGAGTTGCGCGAGCGCATCGATTTTTTTACCACCGAAAATAAATTGATCGAAGCGCAGCGCATCCAGCAGCGCACCACGTTCGATCTGGAAATGTTGAACGAAATCGGCTTTTGCAAAGGCATCGAAAACTATTCTCGTCATTTAAGCGGCAGAAAGGCCGGCCAACCGCCGCCAACGCTGGTCGACTATCTGCCGCGCAATGCGCTGATGGTCATCGACGAAAGCCACGTGACAATTCCGCAGGTCGGTGGCATGTTCAAGGGAGACCGGGCGCGCAAGGAAAATTTGGTCAACTATGGTTTTCGCCTGCCCTCGGCAATGGACAATCGGCCGCTGCGTTTTGATGAATTCGAGGCGATGATGCGCCAGACGGTATTTGTCTCCGCAACACCTGCCGACTATGAAGCGGCCCATACCGCGCAGGTGGTGGAACAATTGGTGCGGCCGACCGGGTTGGTTGATCCGATATTGCATGTGCGCCCGGCCTCAACGCAGGTGGATGATTTGCTTTCGGAGGTCAACAAACGCATCGCGGTCAAAGAGCGCGTTTTGGTCACGACACTGACCAAGCGGATGGCCGAAGACCTCACCGACTATCTGGCCGAAAACGGCATCAAGGTGCGCTATTTGCACTCGGATATCGATACCGTTGAGCGGGTTGAAATCATTCGCGATTTGCGCGGCGGATTGTTCGATGTATTGGTGGGCATCAACCTGTTGCGTGAAGGTCTCGACATTCCGGAAGTTTCGCTGGTGGCCATTCTGGATGCCGACAAGGAGGGATTTCTGCGCAGTACGCGTTCGTTGATCCAGACCATCGGTCGCGCCGCACGCCACATCAATGGCACGGCGATTTTGTATGCGGATCGCGAAACCGATTCCATGCGCAGAGCGATTGGCGAAACCGAGCGGCGGCGCGGCACCCAAATTGCCCACAATCTCAAGCATGGCATCGTGCCGGTATCGATCTCGAAGCAGATCAAGGACATGATCGACGGCGTCTATGACATGGACGAAAAGCGCGACCAGCGCAAAGCCGCACAGGAGCGCAAGAAATACGATGTGTTGTCCGAAAAACAACTGGAGGTCGCGCTGAAACGGCTGGAGCGCGAGATGATGGATGCCGCGCGCAATCTTGAATTTGAGAAGGCGGCGGCGCTGCGCGATGAGTTGAAAGCGCTGCGAAATAGATTGTTGATGGTTGGAGGACCGGCGAATGTCGATTGATGGTTTCACGCCGACCAACTCGTTGAACAAGTGCGGGCCCGATAATTTGAACCGACTGGAATATCCAGATCAACCTTGTTTTTCCGAATGACCAAAATCCAATCGCCATGTCCGAAATGAAACGCGTGCTGTTTGTCTGTATGGGCAATATTTGCCGGTCACCGACGGCGGAAGCGGTATTTCGCCAGCTGATCGCCGACGACCCGATTGCCGGAAAAATGGAAATCGATTCGGCCGGCACCATCGGCTCCCACGCGGGTGCGAAAGCCGATCCGCGCGCCATTGAGCTCGGCCGAAAGCGCGGCTACGATTTGGAAAAGCTTCGTGCCAGACAGGTCGTGGTCGGCGACTTTACACGTTTCGATTACGTGATTGCGATGGACGTGCAAAACGTCGTTCAACTCAAAGCGGTGTGTCCGCCCAAGCTGGTCCACAAGATCGATTTGCTGATGGCGTTCGCGCCCGACTCGCCGGATCTTGAGGTACCCGACCCGTACTACGGAAGCGCGGCCGATTTCGCGCACGCACTGGCATTGATCGAGCGCGGCTGCAAGGGCCTCCTCCGCCACATCACACATCCACAAGGTTCGCGATCGACATTGTCGGCCAAAGTGCCCGGCAAGCGTGCGGGTTAGTGTCGTGCTTGGCAATTTCTGGAACAA